>JANMGN010000030.1:0-2079 GCA_031374645.1 Chitinophagales bacterium
AATATGGCTGGAAAAATTATTATTCAAGTGACAGATATGCTTGGCAAAATATTAAAAAATATGAATGTCGAAGGAATACAAGGACAAAACGAAGTTTTAATCAACGATTTAAATTTATCGGGTCAGAATATGCTTCATTACAACATTTTATGTGCAGAAGGAAATTATCAAGGTAAAATTTTTGTACAAAAATAAATCTAAAAATACTTGTAGCGGTTTGTTGCAAGTATTTTTTTATTAAAAAAACCATGTCACAAAATAAAATTAAAAATATTTTATTTTAACTATTGACTTTTTAAATCAAAATACCTTATCTTTGTGACATATTTAATATGCACTCCCTATTTATTGCCTCCCAGCATTACTCCCTATTTATTATTTTTTTGCTAAATTTATTAAAAACACACACCATGAGTAAAGGGAATTTACTACGTATCTTATTATTTGTGACAGGATTACAGTTGTTTCTAACAGGCTGTAAAAAAGATGACCCAACAGTAATCAACGCTGGGCAAGTTTCCAGCTATGATGCTAATATTGCATTGGGTTGGAACAAAGTTTTTTTGGAAGTCGAGCGTTATACGCCAGGTTATCGTCCGCCAATTGGCGCACGAACACTGGGCTATGTCGGTTTGGCTGCCTATGAATCTACCGTGAGTGGCATGACAAATGGCTATCAATCGCTTGCTCCGAATTACAGTGGCTTATCTATTCCTGCCATTGAAAAAGGAAAAGAGTACCATTGGGCGATAGTGTTAAACGCTTGCTATGCACGTAGTTTTCGTTTATTTTTCCCAACTGTACCTGCAAATCAAGCAAAATTGATTAAAAACTTGGAAGATGAAGTCAATACAGGCTTAATCAATCGGATTCCATTAGATGTTTATAACCGTTCGGTAGCGCATGGAAAAAAAGTGGCGGAAGCGGTTTATGCTTATTCTGCGACAGACCTTATCGGTCACGAAGCCTACTTGAATCCGACGGACAAAAATTATCCTGACGGCACAAAACCTGGCGAATGGGTCAGAACTTTTCCAGATTTTGGAAATCCTCTGTTACCAAAATGGGGCGAATGTCGCACGATGGCAATTTTAAAAGCAGATATGTCAATTCCTGCGCCTGTTCCTTATAGTGAAGACCCGAAAAGTGAGTTTTATAAGCAAGCAAAGGAAGTACAAACGACTGTAAATGACATCAAAGCAGGTAAAGATTACGAAGGACGCTGGATTGCAGATTTTTGGAGCGACGATTGTGCAGGTCTTACAATGACGCCAGCAGGACGTTGGATTGCTGTAATGAATCAAGTGGTGGAACGACAAAAACCTGATTTACAAAAAGCAATAATAGGCTACGCAAAAATGGGATTAGTCCTTTGTGATGCAGGAATTGCTTGTTGGGATCAAAAATTTAAGTGGAAAGTGGAGCGTCCGCAGTCTTATATTCGTCGAGTTTTGGGCGAAAAAGATTGGAATTCTATCATGTGTATCACGGAAGGTGTAGGAAAAACGCCACCTTTTGGAGCATATCCTTCGGGACATTCTACTTTTGGTGCAGCCGCAGCCGCAATTTTAAATGCTACTTATGGTTTAAATTACAGTATGTACGACAAAACACACGCTTTTCGTACAGAATTTATAGGAAAACCTCGTTTTTTCAAAAATTTTGACGCTATGGCAGAAGAAAACGCTTTTTCTCGTATTCCGATTGGCGTTCATTATCGTATGGATTGCAAAGAAGGTTTAGATTTGGGCTATCGTGTTGGCAAAAAAGTCAATGCAATGCCTTGGAAAAAATAACTCGTTAAAAAAAAATAAAAACCGCTACAAACTTCCGTTGTAGCGGTTTTTTTATTTTAAAAAACTATAATTGTCTAAAAAAGCAGCATTATATATAATTCTAAAATATTTGTTAAATTAAAGTTAATATTTTTTAAAAATTAATTTGAAAGAATAAAATTTTATTTATATCTTTGTGGAGATAATAAAAATTTTGGCTAAATCAAATAATTTTAAATTATGAAAAAACTAAATTTCTTTTCTTTTCTTTTCTTTTCTTTTCTTTTCTTTTCTTTTCTTTTCA
>JANMGN010000046.1:0-2065 GCA_031374645.1 Chitinophagales bacterium
GCTTTTTAACTGGATGAACGAACATACCATGTTGCAAAACGCATCTAAAATTAGGGCGACTAATGCCTTGTTTGTACATATCTTTGGCGCAATTGCTGTTTGTTTATTTAAAATCATGGACTTTTAACCCAATATTCGCATCTTACACAAATATATACCATTTAAAGTTATATTATCAAAATTTTGGTCGAAAAATTGAAAAATATTTGTAATGTATCTTGTATTAATGTTTTTTTTAACAGACAATTATCTAAACTGCTCAATGAAGTGCTCTTGGTAGCACTTTTGTTCATCGTTATCAAAAAATATAAGCTATCTGTTTTAAATTTTAATCTTCTACCAAAAAAGGTACTGAAACTAATTTTTATAGTTTCTACATAAAATTTCTATTTTCCAGTCTTTTTTATGCTATTTTTCTTTACTTTTACACCTTCACAATGAGGCAATCTACGTTAAACAGTATTACACCCATAATTTTACAAAAGTAATTACACTTTTGTGTTTTGCATACTTTTTTACGGCATATATTTAACAGAACTACGCACAACCATTTTACCATAAATGAAAAAAATACTCCTCCCATTACTCTTCCTATTTTTAGCCCAATGCACTGTCAAACAACCTCTTTCGTCTGATAACGTCACACCATTTTCATTAGACGAATTGCAACACCGCACTTTTAATTTTTTTTGGGAAACCGTGGATAAAAATAACCAAGTTCCCGACCGTTTTCCGACTATGAATTTTACGAGTATCGCTGCCACAGGCTTTGGTCTTTCATCATATTTAGTTGGTGTAGAACGAGGTTATATCACACGAGCGCAAGCCGCCGAACGAGTGCTAAAAACCTTAGAAGTGCTTTACAATTTACCACAAAACGAAAATAAAGATAATGTCAGCGGACACAAAGGGTTTTTCTACCACTTTCTCGACCATGATAAAGCATTGAGGTTCAAGGAAGTAGAGCTGAGTTCGATAGATACAGCACTGTTAATGGCAGGCGTTTTATCTTGCCTCACCTATTTTGATGCTGACAATGAAAATGAAAAAAACATACGCAACCTTGCAGACAAATTATACCGACGAGTAGATTGGAAATGGTTCACAAATGGCGACAAAGATGACCTCATTCGCATGGGCTGGTCACCCGAAAACGGCTTCCTGGAACGCCCTTGGGACGGCTACAATGAAGGTATGATTATCTATATTTTAGCATTAGGTTCGCCTACGCATCCTGTTTCATCAGATTGTTGGAAGGCATGGACACGTCGCTATGCTTTTAAAAAATACATGGGCTACGAAATGGTAAATTTTGGACCACTTTTTGGACATCAATACTCGCATATTTGGTTAGATTTCAAAGACATACAAGACCCATATATGGCTGAAAAAGGCTTAGATTATTTTGAAAACTCTCGTCGTGCCACCCTTGCAAATCGTCAATATTGCATAGCAAATCCCAATAAATTTAAAGATTATAACCAGAATATTTGGGGACTGACCGCTTGCGATGGCCCAGGCTACAAACTGACCAATTACGAAGGAAAAGAAATCCGTTTTGAAGGATATTCGGCTCGTGGTGCAGCCTCCGAAGAAGCATTCGATGATGGAACAATTGCACCGACCGCAGCAGGTGGTTCTGTTCCATTTGCACCCAAGGAATGTATCGCTTCGCTCAAAGCACAGTGGGAAAATTATTACCCTAATTTGGTAGGGAAATACGGTTTTAAAGATGCCTATAACCCAAGTTTCACGTTCGGCAAAGGAAATAAAAATGGTTGGTTTGATATAGACTACCTCGGCATCGACCAAGGCCCTATTTTATTGCAAGTAGAAAATTATCGCTCCCAATTTTTATGGAAGTTAATGAAAAAAAATCCATACATCATACAGGGTTTGAAACGTGCTGGATTTAGGAAAAAGTAAGAAAACTATAATATAGATACAAAAGTGCTTTCCTTGGAAAGGATTTAGGATAAATATTCTATTTAAAATACAATCCACGACACACCGTAATTTTTTTCCTTTTTCCTTTCTATTTCAACAAAAACTTGTACTTTTGCCC
>JANMGN010000118.1:0-2006 GCA_031374645.1 Chitinophagales bacterium
AGCTACAGCGTTACGCCTGACTTTGCTATATACTATTCGCATATAGACAAGCGCAGGCGTTCGTTTGCTATTGTTGAGGTTATGGAGTAACCCTGTACTAAGCAAAATGAATTTCCTGCGCTTTTTAATTTTTGTAAAAAGCGTATTTCAATCTTATTTTTTCACCAAATTTTATTTACGCTTATGAAAAAGTTAGTTTTTTTAACCATTATTATCACTGGTTTCTTTCTACAATCTGTGGTCGCACAAAATGCTGCTACCCATAACTGTGGTCAGATATTCAAAGAATCAAATCCTCTGCCATCTTCCAATGGCATTTTACTTCCTCCTAAACGTCATTATGATAGATTTGGAAATGCTTACACGGAAGCTGAACTTACTATCAATACAAATTTACCTACTTGTGACGCAGGAAAATTTAAGTTATTCTTTAGTAATGATTTTTCTTCTACGGAGCAAGCTGCTATCTGTAAAGCCTATTCGGATATTTCAGCTGAAATAGTGTTATTGCCAACTTACAGCAATGCAACGGCAAAAATACAAATTATAAAGTCTAACTTTGTAGGAAACATACACGCTGCCGCTACACCTTTGTACGCAGAACCTAATCTCACATGTAAAAAAAATATAGAAAATAATTACGTTTGGAGAAGTCTTTATGTCAAAAATGACAGTAAATCAGACAAAATATATGATGCTATAATCCAATTCAATGCCCTGTACGGAAATGAAATTACTCCTAAATCATCAAATTGGCATACCAGTCTAACCAGCACTCAACCGCCAATTAGTTATGTTGATTTATATACTGTCGCCTTACACGAGGCGCTACATACACTTGGCTTTGCAAGTAGGATAAACAGCAACGGAGAACCTAATTATAGTTATGCGATATGGGATAAGCAGCTTTTTTTAGAAGCCCCTAAAGAAAGTGTTATATTACCTGATAACAGCAATCCTTTGTGTCCAGGAAGTCACAAACCTTATCCAGCAGCTTCATTTTCACCTTGTAGCACAATAGCAAACGGTGTTGTGTTTAAAGGTACTCCTATTAAAGTGTTTAGTGGAGTTAATGCCGCTTCTTTCACAAACGGGATAAGCCATCTTTGTAATAATAGTGACCCAATGTTTCCTGGTTTTGCGTTTGGAGCAATTAGAAAAAATTTATCGAATGATGATAAAACTATTTTATGTAAAATAGGCTATAAAGGTAAAAGTTGTGAAGCGTATGCTTGTATGGTGCAAGCTAATAACGATACTTATTTCATAGGAAAGGGTTTGACAACACATACTTTAACAGAAGCACAAATAAAAGAAAATGACTATATCTCTACTGTCGCTGGCAATAATGTAAAAATTACTTTTGAAAACCCGAATAATCCTACTTTTGTTAATGGTGTTTACACTTTTACATTAGTCCAAGGTCAAAATGTCTTCAAGTACAAACTAACAAATTGTGATGGTATGTGTAGCGAGGCTTCAGTCTTTATTAGCACACTACCTGAGTGTATATCTGCGCCAAATGCTTGTAATCTTGTGTGTGATGGTGATTTTGAAAAATCAACTGCTCCAACTATAGAAGCCATGACAAATAGCTTCCGTTGTCATAAGTACATTAATAACAGCAACCAAATTACAAACGAAAATAGTATAGAACTATATCAAAATAATACGGATAGGTATGTTACAAATACTATACCTCCGAATACTGTTCCTACGAATAATTTGGTATCTGGAAGTTTCGCAACAGAACAATTTTCACTATACCCTAAACTTTTCTGTCTTCCAGAAACAACACCAAAAACACCTTTCAAATTTTTAAATTCCTCGGATTATTCAGTTCCTTCTATTACTCCAAATTCAAAATTTATCTTACTGTAAAATATTAAGTGATAAAGTAAAAGGTTCAAAATAGGTTGTAAAAATAGTAAAAGAAGTCATGTTTTATGGAAATAAGGGCATATTTTTGTTTCAAAATTTAAAAAAATGGCAATTAAAATAGAAAC
>JANMGN010000121.1:0-1656 GCA_031374645.1 Chitinophagales bacterium
GCACCACCTGTTCCCTTTTGCTTGAAAAGTTTACGTGTAGAACGTGCGATTTCACTTCTTTCCTTTGATTTGTGTGTACCTTGACGCTGATTTGCCAAATATTGCTTTACAGCCAAATACACGACGTGCTCATTAGGTTCTATGCCGAACACCTCCGCAGGTAATTCAACGGTACGACCTGTTTTGGCACCACTGATATTTAATACGTCGAGTTTCATTGTTTATTTTTTCTTACCCGTTTTTTCAAGAATGATTACTGAGCCTTTGTGACCAGGAATAGCACCCTTAACAAGGAGTAAATTTTGTTCTGCAAATACCTTAACAATAAGAAGGTTTTTGATTGTTTTTTGTTCAGCGCCATCGTGTCCGCCCATCCGCATACCTTTCACAACCTTTGAAGGATATGAAGATGCTCCAATTGAACCTGGAGCGCGCAGACGGTTGTGCTGACCGTGTGTTGCTTGCATTACACCACCGAATCCGTGGCGTTTTACAACACCTTGGAAACCTTTACCTTTTGTAACGCCTACTGCGTGTACAAATTCACCTTCTTCAAACATTTCGCTGATAGTGATTTCGTCTCCAAGACCTTTCGGTAATGCGTTGAAACCGCGGAACTCTTTTACCTTTTGTTTAGGTGTAGTTCCTGCTTTTGCGAAGTGTCCTAAAAGCTGTTTAGTGGTATTTTTTTCTTTTTTGTCTCCGTAACCTACTTGAATAGAGTCGTATCCATCTGTTTCTACGCTTTTTACTTGCGTAACCACATTTGGTGTCATTTCAAGTACAGTTACTCCGACAGAGTTACCAGCTGCATCAAATACGCTGGTCATACCAATTTTTTTGCCGATTAAACCGTTCACTGTAATAAGATTTTGAATCTTATGAGAAAATACGAAACATCAGTATTATATTGCCTGCAATTCTGCTGAGCATAACTTCTTGTAGAAGTTTATGAACAACCACCAGCAAATAACTTAACGTTTCTGAGATTTTTAATTTCTGAAAACTTGTTAGGTTTGAGTCTTAATTATTGTCTGAATGGTAGAAAATTGAAATTGTTTAATGATTAAATTTAACAATATCTATGATTTACCTTTAAATATAATGAAGACCTAATGACTACGTAAGCTTAACTTGAATATCTACTCCACTTGGAAGCTCTAACTTTGACAATGCATCAACAGTTTTTTGCGTAGGTGTATAGATTTCGATTAACCGCTTATGAGTACGTAACGAGAATTGCTCACGTGCCTTTTTATTGACGTGAGGAGAGCGCAGCACAGTAAAGAATTTCTTTTCTGTGGGCAGCGGAATCGGTCCTGTTACGACAGCACCCGATGAACGGACTGTCTTTACGATTTTTTCAGTTGACTTATCAACTAAGTTATGATCGTAAGAACGCAATTTGATTCTGATTTTCTGATTCATGCCTTCTTTTTAAAGAATAGTGTAAAATAGATGTGTGCCTTTATTCTTAAAAGCGGTGCAAAGTTACGCCTATTTTTTGTACTACCAAACTTTTGGGTATTTATTTTGATTTTTTTTACAAATATTTTTTAGAACAGTAAAAGTATTTTTTGACTAAATATCATAACTAATTGATAATCAATATTTTATATTAATCAGGAGTGTTTTAATTTTTATTAATTTATTTTG
>JANMGN010000430.1:0-2269 GCA_031374645.1 Chitinophagales bacterium
AAAACTAAAGCCTTTTTTCTCTACTTTTTGTCCTTCTTTTTGAAAAAACTCAGGCGTAGTTTCTAATAACAATAAAATTCCGTTCTGCTCTCCTTCTTGTACATCACTTATCCAACCATCTAAAAACTCTTGTTTGGTAATTTTAAATTTCCCTGCCGCAGGATCAGCTACCCAAACGTGCGTTTTAGATATTTTATGCACCACGATAAAATGTACCTGTCGCCAGTGCGCAATACAAGGCAAAGGCAGGTCATCAATCATGCGCTCGTAAGTCACTTTTACACCCAAAGTATGCAAACCAATACGCTCCGATGCGTCAGCTATGCTCATCAAAGAAACGCCCTCTCTGTCCACGTAAGTTATTTCACGCAAATATTCGATAGAGTAGTAGCGTCCATAATGTTTCGCAACCATACGCAAGCAGGTCGCACCACAATCCATGGCGTCCAATTGTTTGTAAAAAGGGAATTTATTTTGAAAAATCATAGTGTTCAAGTAGGCGTATAAAAATAATAGATAATTTTTTTGTCGTTGTAAAAATAACATAAGTAAGCCCCATCCCGACCTTCCCCAAAGGGAAAGGAGAAATTAAGGAAGTTACGTTGTTATTTTTACAACGACTTCCCTTTAAAAAAATTTCGGTTATTTTAGCCCAATTACTTAATAGAAGGTAAAGCGTCTTTGGTTAAATAAATGATACTTTTTTTATATACGTCTAAGGTACTTCAAAAACTATACCTATACTACTAAATCTGTGTTTTATAATTACATTTTTATTTTGATTATATTAAAAATAGGTAAAAATTTAATTTAGAATCGCAGAAAGTCTAAACGCTGGCAGGGTTTTAAACCCAGCCAGCGTTTAGAATCAGTTTTATATTAATATTTCGTTAAAAAAATGCCTTTTTTTATCAAAAAACGTTACTTTTATAAAAGTTGTCGTCAGAAAGTATATGTTTATCGTTTAAATAAAAAACGTGGAACTAAAATTTTGAAAAAAAGGTTTTGTGTATATTAAACAATTTAGCTAAAAAAATTGCTACTTACTAAGATAAACAATTAAAAAAATGACACAAGCTATTCAAGCAAATGATATTATTAGAAATCACGTTTTGCTCGCAATGGGAGCAAGTATGGTGCCTTTGCCAGGCGCAGACGTGGTGGCATTGAGTGGAATACAGATGGATTTGGTGCGTTCTCTTTGCAATAATTACAACGTAGAATTTTCTCAAACGCAAGTAAAAGCAGCAATCGGCGTACTGATAGGTACGAGTATTACTAAAATGGCTTCTCAGCGTTTGTTGAAACTTATTCCAGGAATTGGCTCTGTTGTAGGGGGATTAGCATTGGCTGGTTTTTCTGGTGCATCGACCTTTGCATTGGGCGAGGTCTTCAAAGCGCATTTTGAAAGCGGCGGAACTTTACTTAATTTTGATTTGGAAACATTCAAAACTAAGTACAACGAGATGTTTTCAAAAGGACAACAAGTAGTACCAAACTGGAAGAATTCGGCTGGCGCAAATTCCAATTCAGATGTCGTAACTCCTTCATTTTCAACGAGTAGCGACATCGTTAATCGACTGAAAGACTTGGCTCAGATGCGCGATTCTGGCGTTTTGACCGAAGAGGAATTTACAAAGTTAAAGAAAAAAATAGTAGATGGGTTTTAATGTGATAATTTTGTTTTGATAAAAGTCGCTCTGAATGTATGTTTAGAGTGGCTTTTTTCATTCTGTAAAACAAGTCGCTTTATGATGCACAGGAAAATTTACAGAATTGGCAATAAAACACAATTCGTTCGCTTTTTTGTGCAACTCATTTGCTTTTTCAATCATTTTCTCATCACTTACCCTAACCGAAGGTTGCAAAGTAACTTCTGTAAAACGACCTCCACTGTTTGCTGTTTCGAGCATTATACCTTTCGCATTGTCTTCATAATCCAAAACAATGACGCCCGCTTCGGCGCACAAATGCAAGTACCAAAGCAAATGACAAGAAGACAAAGAAGCCAACAATAAATCTTCGGGATTGTACTTGGTTCTGTCGCCCCGAAAAGCTGGGTCAGACGAACCTAAAATTTCTGTTTTGTCTGTCAGTAGAATGGAATGACTGCGCTCGTAATTGCGGTAACCAGATGTTCCAGTTCCTGTATTTCCAGTCCATTTTACGGTAGTTTTGTAATGGTGTTCTCCGTTCATTTTGTATAAATTATTGATTATGAGTTTTTTGTACCTCAAATTTTTATACCTCACGGGTCTTGAAGACCCGT
>JANMGN010000152.1:0-1718 GCA_031374645.1 Chitinophagales bacterium
AGCAATTTTCAGGCTTGGAAAAAAAAGCAAAAAGAGCGTTTTAAAAATAATTAAATTTCTTATTACAAAAATGAAATACCAAGACTTACTTGAGGACAAAGCGACAAGACTTTTCCTATTGCTTGGCGGCT
Source organism: Chitinophagales bacterium (assembly GCA_031374645.1). GTDB lineage: Bacteria > Bacteroidota > Bacteroidia > Chitinophagales > Saprospiraceae > CANHEE01. The sequence goes on from JANMGN010000152.1 coordinate 132, forward strand.
TTTTCCTTGGCAATGCCTTAGTGGCAGAGTTCTTGGGCGTTAAGATATTTTCGGTAGAAAAATCACTCGGATTTTTGCCCTTCGATTTTAGTATTTTAGGAAAAGAACACTTGTCATTTAATATGTCGGCAGGTGTCCTGAACTGGCCCTTCGTATTTGTAATGACCGACATCATAAACGAATATTTTGGGAGAAAAGGAGTACGTTTTCTCTCTTTTCTGACTGCAGCCTTGATAGGTTACGCTTTTCTGATGTTTTTCTTAGCAATTCATCTTGTCCCAGCCGATTTTTGGATAAGTTCTCATATCAATCCTTCGCTCCCTCTGGAACAACAAGAGGTTATCAGAAGCAAGGTTGGCGATTACAATTATGCTTTTCAACTTATTTTCGGGCAAGGTCTTTGGATTATTGCTGGCTCTTTATGTGCTTTTTTATTGGGACAATTGGTGGATGTTTCTGTTTTTCATCAGATAAAAAAACGAACTGGCGAAAATAAAATTTGGCTTCGCTCAACAGGTTCTACCTTAGTTTCTCAGCTAATTGATAGTTATGTTGTCATTTTTATTGCCTTTTATTTGGGCGCAGATTGGGACATTCGCACGATTTTAGTCGTTGGTTTTGTAGCTTATATTTACAAATTTGTCGTTGCGCTCTGCATGACACCTATTATATATGGTGTACATCATCTGATAGAAAATTATTTGGGAAAAGAAACTGCGGAAAGATTGCGACAAAATGCTGCAAGTTGAAACAAACATCCGCTTAATTCTACCCTACCAATTCGCTAAAAAAATCTCGTTTTTGTTTGTATAAATGAAATAATATATTACTTTTGACTTTTAAAATCACAATTATATTTTGTAAAAGTAATAATAGAATTGTGCTTATTTTATAAATTAAAAGTAGATATAGTTAAACGTAATATTACAAGTAACGTTACTAAGTTCAAAAACCGACAAAAAGTTTAACTTTGCAGGACAAAATTTCATAATAAAAGCAGATGAATTATTACGACAGAATTAGAGAATTGACAAAAACTGTTCCTGTGGAATTGGTGGACTTTGAACAGCCCAGAGACCAAGCAAGAACACCTACACAAGCATCTTCTAATTTTATAACAAATAAAGAACAAGGCGATTGGGCTGAAGACCTTGTAACAAGGGCAATAAATGAAACTTTTGACAATTTTGTAGCAGTAAAATATGGCAAATCTGATAGTTTAGTTGCAGGAGAAGATGGCTTTGATATTTTTTACCAAGACTTTCAAACTGAACTTGACACAATAAGCAAACGACCTGATTTGTTGATTTTCAACAAGTCAGACTTTGACAATAATTTAGGTCTTGACATTAGCCAAATTCCACATCATCAAATCACAGAATATGTAAAAAAGGCTATTGCAGGCATCGAAGTAAGGTCAAGTGCATTTTTAATTGACAGATACGAAGAAGCAATGCAATTAAGAACAGAAAAGTTCACACAAATTGCATTGCAAACAAAAGACAAAATTCTTGCTGAATTTTCAGATGTTTTGCAACATCCTGCAAGACAAAATTATATTGATTTATTAAATTTTATGAAAGTTTT
>JANMGN010000208.1:0-8500 GCA_031374645.1 Chitinophagales bacterium
GAGTTACTTCCAACTGCTTCATAGTATTCCGTCCGACGGTGCAAATGTTGATTAATGTACTGATGTTCAATTACTTCCGTCCGCCCCCTTTTTCATAAATACTATGTTGTGTGCTGTGCTTTTTGTCGGTCAGGCGTACGCCACTGTCGGCTCAAACAAACTCATTTGTTGCTTTTCGGGTAGTCTCTCCAAATAGTTTGAAATAAAAAGTTCTTTACCTTTTTGGTCTGAACCTTCCACTACATTTCTCATTCCATACATCAATTCCCAAGGCATTATGTTGGCAAAAGAGAACAAATCTCTGATATATTCACTATCGTCATAAGTTATCAACCATTTGTGCTTACAATTTTTCATATTTTCCGCAAATTTTGCATGGTCAAATGACTTGTGCATATTTCCATTTTTACCGTACAACGCCGATTTTGTCGCTGAATAATAAGGCGGGTCAAGGAAAATAAAAACATTTTCTCCTTCTCGTTTTACCAATTCTTCGTAGTCAAGGTTTGTAATAGTTGAACCGTTAATTACTTTTGCAAATTGGTTGAGCCGCTGAATACTACTTTCAGTAAAACGCCCTGTAAATGCACCTTCACTAAAACCGCCGCTTAAACTTGTCCCTGAAAATGTAATACGATTATAGATAAAAAAAGCCGCACCACGTTCTAAGTCATTAAACCTCGCCAAATTTTCATTTAAAAATTTATGTAATTCCTTCCCAACTGGAAATTGATTACGCCATTCATAAACTTTATCAATGAGGGCATCAACGTCTTTTTGTGTCATTTCCCAAAACTTATACAATTCAAAATAGAGGTCATTAATCCAAAATTTCTTGTTTGGGTAACGTTGTTTTGTGTAAATAAAAATAGAGCCACCTCCTAAAAATGGTTCTCTAAATTCGTCAAATTCGGGAATAATAGTAGAAATTAAATCTACCGACCTACTTTTTCCGCCAGGGTATCTTAATGGACTTTTTATCATTTTGAAAATTGAACTTTAAGAATGAATTTATTTTGATTTGCTTCGGCAATAACCGTTTCTATCAGCCCTTTTTGAGCCGCTGAAAAATTATTTTCGTCAAAAAAATGAGAAACTTCTTTTTTTGTGCTTGAAGAATTGATTGCACCTTTGAGTTTTGAAGAAGTCAAACATAATACTGCTTCGCTTTTTATTTTCTGTCCATTTGCAGTAACCTCTGAAAGGTTACAATACAAAATCATTTTCAATAAACCGTCTTTTATATCGCCTTTGCTTGGTAAAATAGCATTTTTGCTATGTTTTCCTTCTATTAAACTTACTTTGTCTTTCGTGAGTAAAATCTCATCAACAGTCAGAAAATATTGTCCACCCAGATAATTTGTTATGGTAACTTTTGCTTTTGAAAGTGTAGATAAACTTTCTTTTGGTTGAAATGTTACAAATTCTCTTGCTTGTGCTTGTTCTGCTTTACCTCTTGAAAAAGCCATAAAAAGCGAAACATCTTTACCAATTTTCTCTTTGAAATTGTCTAAACCAGTTGAATTATGCAGTTTTACACCTGTTGATTGCTCAATTTTGGTGTAAGAAGTTTTCACTTTGTCAATGATATTGTGCAAATTGGTATTCAACTCGTTCAAATTCCAATGTAAAGCCGAACTATGATATTGTTCAATTTCCTTGATTTTATCAAGAACGTATTCGTTGTTAAATTGCTGATTTGTGATTTTTAAGTCCGCTTTTTCTGCTTTTTCATAATACGCAAAAATTACAAAAACGTCTAACAATGACATCAGCGAAACAGTGTCCCATTGAATAAAATCTCTGTCGCCTTTTGCTCCTTCATCTTTTACGATTGGAATTACAGTAATTTTCTTTGAAATATTCAACGTATTGAAAACACGCTCAAAAGGGTAAGAGCGAGTTCGCTTAGGCGAAACCCATTTTGAAATAGCAAAAGTATGTTTGTTGTCATTCAATAAACAAGCCGAAGGTATTTCATTGATGTCAAAATTTTTGATGGCAACCTCCTTCAAGTCTTCTGTAAGAAGCACTTTGTACTTTATGCCTGTTATTTTACCTACTATATTCATTTTTTGTTAAAAAAGATTTTGTACAAAGGTACAGTTATTTTTGGAAATTTGTCTGCTCAGATGTGTCGTAGTAGCATAGCACACAACGTAATAATATACGCACCTTTAAGTTATTAAAAATTATTTAAAATATTGATAATCAATAAATTATAAAATTATATTATTTTAATATTTTAGAATAACAATACAAAATGTGTATTTTACTCTATTACTACTTTTTGTACTTGCTCGCCTTTGCTTGTTTTAATTTTCACAAAATATATACCTCGCTGATAATCAGAAGCATCGAAGAAAAAACGATTGGTTTCGTCTTGTAAAATACCGTCGTGAAGCGTTTTTATATTTCTGCCCATTACATCAAAAAGTGTAATTATTGCGTTGGTGTTTGCTGTATTTTGCACTTCTATGCACGTAATCGCACGTGCAGGATTTGGATAAATTTTAAACGTATTTGATGCCACTTCGTCCTTTGTTGCGGTACTCGTACTTCCTAATTTGAAAGAATAAAAACCTTCGGGCGCAGTTATCGGACGACGTATTTTTTTAGTATTTTTTGCTGTCGATTCTATATAATATTGTATAACGCTATTGTTTGGCAAACCTTTAAAATCTGCTGCCCAATTATTTGTACTTGTGTTTTGCAAAACCAAAGACTTAAACACGGCATCAGTGCTTGTTTTGTACCAAACAGTCGCTTCTTTGATACCGCTACGGTGCTGAATACGTGCTGCAACTGGAATTTTTTCGCCTACATAATTCAGTATATCTGTCTTTTTTTCATGTGTAATCCAGAGAGGATCAGACACTCCGAGTTCTTTTGTGATACAGTGAATTGCTCCCGATTGCCCAATAATTGCGTTACAGTTGATGCCTACAATTTTATAGCCTGGCAATGCTGCTTTTAAAATACGCTCTGCAGTAGTATCGTATTTTTGCTCATAATAAGGTACTAAAACCGTTTTATTTACAAAAGTCATATTAGAATACGTACGATATAATCCGTTTTTATCAGGATATTTTCCACTCGCATCAGGCGGCGAAAGTATGCGAACTACCTTGTAGGGTTTACCGTAAGGTGTCTTAAAATTCTTCAAAACATACTGCAAATTTGCTTCAATTTGCGCTCCGTCAGCCGTATCTTTGGCATATTGAGAAAAAATTAGGGTTTCTTCATCTAAGAGTTTCATGTGCATATCTATGTGATGAATACCGTCGTACGGAAGCGTTTCCATCTTGACATAACGTGAGATACCCATGTATTTTTGCATGATAGAATCTATCTGTCCCTCCGTTTTAAGGCTCGCTGGAACATTCGGTTTTGTTCCATTTTCTTCCAAAATCAATTTAGATGAAAAAGCTGTTCCCAACCCGTCAGACATAAAGTTTCCGCCCGTATGTACCAAATCTTCTGGTTTTTTAAGCGTTTTATACAAAGGAATATTGTAAAATTTTGAAATAGCACTCCCAGAAGTATCGTCGCTTGGGCGATTGCGGTTATAAATCCAGTCCACCACTGCCAAACTATCCACATCATCTTGATACACAGGATTAGGCCCATAATCTCTTATCCAAATAGAGTTTGTAGGTTGTACCAAAAAAGAAACATTGCTACTTAGGTCAATATTTTTGGAAGTCAAATAGGCTTTACAAGAATTTACAGTAGCAGCATCTTTGCATAAAATAGTGACATTACACTCCAAACGTGCTGCTCGAACAATCTCAGATAAAATGAGATTTTGTCCTTGCCAAGCAATAGAAATTCCTTGTATTTCTTCCCATTCTGCCATCGTACGAAGGTTTTTTGGCAAAGGTAAGAGCATTTCTTCATCAAAAGGGTTGTGCTGCTGATAAGGTTTCAATGCTTCTTCCAAAGTACCATAATTGGGAAGTACGGTTTCTTCGTCACGATTTTGAGCGAACGCAAACGTTGTATTTAGTGCAAGCAATAAAAGTAGAGCTATTTTTTTCATTTTAAAAAAATTTTGATGAAAGTATAAAACAAAGATAAGGCTTTTTGTTCGAAAATCAAAAAAATTATTTTTTTTCATTTTTTTTAAATAAAGTTATTGTTACATTTGCGAATAAATAAACTACGAAAATTCTTATATCGTTATTTTTAACGTAAGTACTTGAGCTAAATTACTTATAACTATTTTTTCAGTCGATTGCTCAAAAAGCGATAAAATAGTTACAAGTAATTTTTAACGCTCACTTATTAAATTTTAAATATATGACATTTAACAAAATAAACGAAAATATATACGATTGCACTATTTGTCCAACAAGATGCGATGGAAAAACGGTTGCTCAGTTTGATTTTGAAAAAGATGTACAGTTTTCTGAAAATATAGAAAACAAAATTATTGATTATATCAATCAAAAATATCCGAGTTTAGTAGCTTCAAAAACCGTCCGTACAGGTTATCCCGATATTGAAATTGCTAAAAAAAACGACCCCGAAACAAGTGTTGCGTTCGTAGAAATAAAAGGACAAGCGAGGACTTTTATGTCCGTAGCAAAAATTTTGAAAGACAGCAATTTGCAGCCTTCGGAAACTATTGCACTGAATTTGAGCGATTTAGAACGGTATTTTGAAGTAAATAAAAAAGAAAACATACCTTTTTTTGTTCTTTGGTGCGTGATGCGAAGACCTTGTATTGTAGGAAGTAGAGATGAGGATAGAAAATATTTTTACCAAGAAATTTCGATTTTACAAAAAATAAGGGAAAAAGATAGCAAAAATACAAGGCGTTTTCGTAGAGAATCTGGCAAAGGCGACATCGTAAATGGCGTTCACAAAGGCGTTACGATCAATTATCATTTTAGTTTAAATGAATTGGAGCGAAATTTTCCTGATTTGTCTGTTTTGTAGAGAATAGTTACTTAGTAAGTGAGCGTTAAAAATTACTTGTAACTATTTTGTCATTGAGAAATAAGTTATAACAAAGTACCTTGTACTATTTACATTATTTTGTTTGATAGTAGTAGGTTATGGCAATTTTCAGTCTTACTTTTTTCTTGAAAAAAAAGTAAGCAAAAATTCAAGTGCGTGTCGAGATTCTAAAGTTTTTCTGCAAATTCCGTCGGCGCAAAAAAAAACTTGCCGACTTCGTCAGGCTTCAAACAGTTTTTTGCTTATCCCGACTTCATTTTTGAAAAACTTGAATTTCGACAAGGCACGACCCGTAGAGGCTAATTAAACAGCTTCTTACGAAATTAAGCTAACCTCATCGACTGTTACTTTTCCAATAAATCAGGTCTTCTTGTTTTCGTTCTTTCGAGCGATTGTTCGTAACGCCATTCATCTATTTTAGCGTGATTTCCAGACATAATCACGTCAGGAACTCGCCAACCTCGAAACTCGACAGGACGAGTATAAACAGGCGGCGCAAGCAAATTATCTTGAAAAGAATCAGAAAGTGCAGAAGTTTCATCGTTCATTACACCTGGAATCAGGCGACCAATAGCATCAATCATTAGCGCAGCCGCAATTTCGCCGCCCGAGAGTACAAAATCTCCTACTGAAATCTCTTTTGTAATAAAATGCTCCCTAATCCGTTGGTCTATACCTTTATAATGTCCGCAAATGAACAATAAGCTTTTGCCCAAAGACATTTTATTTGCCATAGGTTGATCAAATGTTTTTCCATCAGGCGTAAGAAATATTATATCGTCATAAGTATTTTTAGCCATCAAAAATTCTATACAATTGACCAAAGGTTCGCACATCATAACCATACCTGCTCCGCCACCAAATTGATAATCATCAACTTTTTGGTGCGTACCGATACCAAAATCACGCAAATTTATCACGTTAATTTCTATCAAACCACGGTCTTGCGCCCTACGTATAATCGAGTGATTAAGAGGACTTTGCAATAAATCTGGAACTATACTTATGATGTCAAATCTCACTTTATATTTTTTTGCAAAGGTATAAAATTATTCTTTAAGTAGTTGGGCTAAAATAAGCGAAATTTTAAAAAAAAAGCCGTTGTAAAAACAACAACGTAACTTCCTTTTAGTCAGTTACTTATGCTATTTTTACAACGACAAAAAATTATTACTTATTTCTATACGCCTATATATTTGTAAGGAATGAAACCAAAACTTCGTTCAATTTTTCTATAGCTTCTTTCATTTTCCAATTTTCTCGATTTCTGGCTTCTACATAATTGGAAATTGCTCGAATTTGCAAAAAATTCACTTCGGATTGTAAGCAAACGTAAAAAAAAGCTGCGCCTTCCATCGTTTCTACGTCTGCTTGATAAGATTTTAATTTTTCGATATTAGGTAAAAAGCCGCTTGTTGTGTTACGGGTCAAACCTTTTGCAAGTGGCAAAAAATCGAACTCTGCACCTGCCGAATTGAGCATTTCTCCGTTACGAAAGGGAAATTCATTGGCGTTTATTAAGCCATTTTGAAAAAAATCTATGAACGAACCGTCTTTATCTTCTGCTCCGATGTCTGAAAATTGTTCGCAAACAACATTCACGACATCGCCCAATTCCAGTTCTTCTTTGTTATACGCACCAGCAACTCCAACGTTCACAACTAACTGATAATCAGAATTTTGTAATTTTTTACTCAACTGAAAAGTAGTAGCAACCGTACCAATTCCTGTAACCAAAAAATCGATATGCGTATTTATTTTTTCTTTATTTTGAGCTAAAAAATCAAGCGTAGTCTGTACTTCAAAAGCAGTTGCTGAAACAATTAGTATTTTCATATTTTAAAATTTCAAAAAACTATCTACTTGCGCTTGAGTTACTTGTGTCGTCGCTTCGTCAGTTACATTTCCATCAGTATCCAATAGTTTTCCTACGGTCGAAATCGGTAAACGATTAGGTAATACAGCAATATTTAAGTAATTTAAAACTCCTGTAAATTGGTCTAAACCACGTACGTTGCCAGCACGACCAGATGCTACTCCGACCAACATCGCTTTTTTTATGCCAATTTTGAACGTTTCTTGCATCATATAAATAGAACAAGCGTCTATAAAAAACTTTAAAATACCTGGAAAACTACCATTGTATTCTGGAATAATAAAAACGAATTTTTCGGCAGGGATCAAGTATTGTTCTTGAATTTTTCTCAATTCTGGATGTTGATTTTCCTTTTTTAATCCTTCATTTTCGTACCAAGAAAGCGGAATATCTTTTAAATCTAAAAAACAAACTTCTTCTAAAGTGCTGTTTTTCAACAGATTGTAATAATGTTTGGCAATATGTGTAGAATTGCTTCCTTCACGATTTGTACTTGAAATTACGGTTATCATAAAATAAATATTTTTGCAAAGAAACCACTTTTATAGGTATTTTGTTTTATAAAATCAAAAATATTTATTAAAAACACGTATTTTTACCAAAAATTTTGAGATGACAAATAAAGAAATTGCGAAACATTTTACGTTTTTGGCGGATTTGATGGAGCTGCACAAAGAAAATTCGTTTAAAATTCGTTCTTACCAAAATGCGTACATTACGCTCCGCAAAATAGATACGCCTTTGACCGAAATGAGCGATACGGCTATTGCCGAAGTGAAAGGCGTAGGCAAAGCAATTGCTGAAAAAATTCGAGAGTTACTCTATACAGGAAAGATGGCAACGCTGGAAAAATACAAGGACATGACACCCGTAGGCGTGCAAGAAATGTTACAAATTCCAGGTTTTGGTCCTAAAAAAATATTCTCGATTTGGAAAGATTTAGAGGTGGATAATGTTGGCGAGTTGTACTACGCTTGTATCGAAAATCGTTTGATACAATTGCATGGTTTTGGCTTAAAAACACAAGAAGATTTAAAGAAAAAGATTGAGTATTTCCAAAAATCACGCAATAAATTTCGCTTCGGAGATGTTGAAAATGAGGCACTTATGATTTTTGAAGCCGTAAAAACATATTTCAGAGATGGTACAATTGAGTTCACAGGAGCATACCGAAGGCTCGACCCAATTTTGGAGAGAATAGAAATTATCATTGCCAATACCGACCCTATCGAAGCCTTTTTTGATGGCGAAAAAATGGTGTTTAGCAAGCAAATTGAAAACGCTTTCTTAGGTCATACTTCCGATGGTTTGCCTTTTACTTTGTATCAAGTTGCGCCCGAAGAATTTGGCTCAAAACAGTTTCGATATTCGAGTACAAAAGTGTTTATTGAGCGTTTTTTACAAAAAGCAAAAGCAAGCGATTTTAAAGGTTTAGCGACAGAAAAAGCGGTTTTTGAAAAGGCCGAAATTCCGTTTATAGAACCCGAACTAAGAGAAGATATTCACGATGATTTTGATAAAATAAGCCAACTAAAATTGATACAACTCTCTGATATTAAAGGAGTTGTGCATAACCACAGTACGGATAGCGATGGTCTGCATAGTGTAGAGGAAATGGCTAATGCAGCGCAAAAAATGGGCTACGAATACCTCGTAATG
>JANMGN010000298.1:0-11801 GCA_031374645.1 Chitinophagales bacterium
TATATGAAGTGTAAAAGCAACCTTTTTTAATTAATTCTATTTTAAAATTAAGTATTTTTTTCAAAAAAGAAACTACAATAATACTTTTTACGTTAATACTAAGCACGACTTTTGCTTCAAACAAATGTAAAATATTTAAACCTGATAATGAATAAAATAACTTTTTTCTCCTTTATTTTTGCGGTGTTTTTTTCCGCAACTGCTTCTGCGCAAGACCCTAATTTGGCACAAGAATACTTCAATAATGGAGAATTTGAGAAAGCTGGCGTTTTATTTGAAAAATTATATCAGCAAAATGATGCCAACGATTATTTTTTCGAGCGTTACATAGAGTGTTATTCTCTACTTTCTCAATACGACAAATGCGAAGAACAAATTAAAAAGCAAATTAAAAAAAGACCAAAAGAGTTGAAATTTTTGGTTTTATTGGGTGATTTGTACGATAAACAAGATAAAACTGTTATCGCAAAAGAGCAATACTTGAAAGCGATTGAAAAAATGCCGAATGACCGTAACGTCGTTATACAAGTGGCGAGTGCATTTTCGAGTAACAGTAAATACGATATGGCTATCGCTGCCTATGAAAAAGGAAGTGAAATCACAAAAGATAAGTTTGCTTTTTCGTATTACATTGCTGATTTGTATAGAAACAAAGGCGATCAACCTGTGAAAATGATTGAAAATTATTTGAATAGTTTGCAAGCAAATCCTAATTATTTACGAACTATTCAAAGTAACTTTGCACGTTTTTTGGCGGTAGGAGAGTTCACGGAATTGCAAACGCAACTCTATACCCGCTTGCAAGAAACACCTGACAATGTGGAATTTGCAGAGTTGATTATGTGGGTCTTTACGCAAAAGAAAGATTATAAAAATGCACTTCGTCAAGCAAAAGCATTGGATAAAAAGCTACAACAAGGCGGAGATAGGGTTTTTTCGGCTTCAAAATCTGCCGAAGACGATAAAGATTACGATACGGCTATCAATGGATATGAATTTATTGTACAAGAAATTGGCGCACAATCGAACCATTTTTTTACATCAAAACGCCGTTCGTTAGATTGTCGCAAAAAAAGAGTAGTTGAAAAACAAGATTATACACAAGCAGATTTGGCGGTACTCGAAGCAGAATATGAAAAGTTTTTGACAGAAAATGGAAAAAGCAAAGTAACAGCTGAAATCATTATGGAATTGGCAGATGTGGAGGCTTTTTACTTAAAAAATTTACCAAAAGCGATTAATTTACTCAACGAAGTCGTCAATTATCCTGGTATTGACCAACACGTACAAGCAAAAGCGAAACTAAGTCTGGGTAATTTTTACTTGATAAATAACGAGCGTTGGGAATCTACCTTGCTTTATTCACAAGTCGATAAAGCCTTCAAAGATGATATTTTGGGACACGAAGCACGTTTTCGTAATGCCAAATTATCTTATTTTGCAGGCGATTTTGAATGGGCGCAGTCGCAGTTTGATATTTTGAAATCTTCTACTTCTAAGCTCATTTCAAACGATGCGATAGATTTATCAGTTTTCATTATGGATAATTTGGGTTTAGATACTATCACTACGCCGATGGAAATGTATGCACAATCTGAGTTGCTTTCTTATCAAAATCGTTTTGACGAAGCATTTTTAAAATTAGACTCTATCCGTACCAAATATCCGCAACATCAACTTGAAGATGATGTACTTTGGCAAGAAGGACAAATTTATCTTAAAAAACGAGAATGGCAAAAAGCAATTACTGCTTTTCAAAAAATTATAAGTGATTATAAAGAAGAAATCAGAGCCGATAACGCGCTTTTTGCATTGGCACAATTGTACGAAAATCAATTGAACGACAAAGAAAAAGCAAAAGAATACTACGAAAAAGTATTTATGGAATATTCTTCGAGCGTATATGCCGTGGACGCAAGAAAAGAATTTCGACGATTGCGAGGCGATAAAGTCAATTAAAATAGAACAAAATCATTATAAAATACTGACAATCAAGTAATTAAAAATTTTACTTTTATGAATTTTTTGAAAAAAATATTAATTTTCACTTTGCCACTATTGGCATTTTCTTGCGCAAAACCAGTTGCAGATTTTACTTTTAACCAAGAAGCAAAAAAAGCACCTTCAAAGGTTACTTTTGACAATACATCCAAAAAAGCAGAAAGCTACGAATGGTCTTTTGGCGATGGAAAAACCTCTACCGAAGCAAAACCTGAACATCGATATACCTCGTCGGGTACTTATAAAATAAAATTAATCGCTAAAAAAGGCAATAAAACAACTATGATAGAAAAAACAATTACAATAGATGCGCCTGCGGAATGTTTGGTAGAATTAGAAACAGATTTTGGAACTATGACCATCGAACTTTCTAACGCAACACCTCAGCACCGTGACAATTTTTTAAAATTGGCAGAGCAAGGTTTTTATGACGGCACACTTTTCCACCGTGTTATCAACGGATTTATGATTCAAGGTGGTGACCCAGATTCTAAAAAAGCGGAAGCTGGACAAAATCTTGGCTCAGGTGATTTGGGCTACACCGTTCCTGCGGAGTTTGTAGATACTTTGGCGCACGTAAAAGGTATGCTTTGCGCTGCACGTACAGGCGACCAAGTGAATCCGAAAAAACGCTCGTCTGCATCACAGTTCTACATCGTACAGGGGCGTCCCGTAAATGACAAAACATTGGATGATATGGAATCTGTAAAAGGTTTTCACTATACCAAAGAACAACGTGAAGCCTACAAAACGCTTGGTGGAACACCTTTTTTAGATAAAGATTATACCGTTTACGGTCGTGTAATAAAAGGCTTAGACGTGATAGATAAAATAGCTAATGCAGAAACTGCTCCTGGCGATAGACCTAAAAAAGATGTAAAAATGAAAATTAAAGTTATAAAATAATATTATTACAAAAACGCTATTTTCGATAAGAAAATAGCGTTTTTGTTTATCTGGGTCATTAAATGCTTAAAAATTATCATAGAATTTTATTTTTTATCACAATTATTTTAAAATGAAATCAAAATTACCCTATATCGGTACCAATATTTTCACGGTTATGTCAGGATTGGCAACCGAACACAAGGCGATAAATCTTTCACAGGGTTTTCCCAATTTTGAGTGTTCGCCTCGTTTGCAAAGCCTAATTTATGATTATATGCAGCGTGGTTTTAATCAGTATGCGCCGATGGCTGGCGTTCCAATTTTACGAGAGCGTTTGGCTGAGAAAATGAATAATTTATATACTTCTCAAGTAAATGCTGACGAAATTACGCTAACTGCTGGTGGAACACAGGCTCTTTTTACCGCAATTACGGCTTTTGTCCACGCTGGCGATGAAGTTATTTTGATAGAGCCTGCTTATGATTCTTACCGTCCTGCGATAGAGCTGTCTGGCGGTATTCCTATCATTTACGAGTTGCAATCGCCTGATTATCAGATAGATTGGTCGTTTTTTGCTCAATTGATTACACCCAAAACACGTATGATTATGTTTAATACGCCACATAATCCTACGGGAAAAGTTTGGTCTGAAAATGATATTAAACAATTGGCTGCTTTGGTTCAAGGTACAGATATTTTGATTTTGAGCGATGAGGTTTATGAGCATCTAATCTATGACGATGTACTGCATCAGAGCGTTTTGCGTTACCCTGAGCTTTGGGAACGAAGTATGATAGTCTATTCTTTTGGAAAAACTTTTCATGCAACAGGTTGGAAAATGGGCTACATCGTTGCGTCGCCTCACTTGACTTCCGAGTTCCGAAAAGTACATCAATTCAATGTTTTTTCGGTCAATACACCTATACAATATGCTATTGCGGAGTTTTTGGGAAATCCAGATGAATATCTTTCTTTGCCTTCGTTTTATCAGCAAAAAAGAGATTTTTTGTTAGAAAAAATGAAAAATTCTCGTTTTAAACCTTTGCATTGCGAAGGTACTTACTTCCAATTATTTGATTATTCGGCAATAAGCAATGAAAAAGATAGCGATTTTGCAAAACGCCTGACGATTGAAAATGGTGTTGCGACAATTCCTGTTTCAGCGTTTTATTCCAGTAAACGAGATGAAAAAGTTATTCGTATTTGTTTTGCGAAAACGGACGAAACGCTCATAAATGCTGCACGATTGTTAGAAAGCATTTAATAAAGCGTCTTATTCATTTTAATATGTCACAAAAAACGAATAATTAAGGTTGGAATTGGTACGAATATTGCCTATTTTTATATTAAATATAAGTAAATAAGATAATTATTTCAAAAAATGCTTATAATCAATCAGATACACATTATTGTTTTTTAATATAAAATGAAAAAATATTGTTTTTATATCCTTTGCTCTGCCGTTATGTTTATTATTGGTACAGCTTTTAGTAAAGTTTATCGTCATGGTGGCGATAAACCTACAAGCAATACAGGATATAATCAGCAAAGTATTCCGCAACCTATTGCAAGAAAACTGAAAAGGGATGCTGCAAGATTAGCATTGCGAGTAGAATCTGAGCGAGAAGACTTGAAATATATGAATGTTCAGATACCGCAAGACCGTTTGAATGGTATTTACAATCTTTTAGTGGCAATTTACATGAATGGCGAGGTCGGAAAATCGATTGAAAAATGTAATGTTCATACTTTTCCTAATCCTTCGATAGATCACTTAGTATTAATTTTTGATAAAAATGTAAGTTGGGCTGCGCCACTCCGCAATGGGATAACAGAAACAGACAATAAAACAATAAATAAATTGCTAAATTCTTACGATTTGGTCATCGAAAAGTACGTACAGTGGAATGACAATCAAGATGCTGTGACTATTCGCTCAAAAGATGCGCTTAATATGGCAGCTCTTGCCAACGAGTTTGAGAGTGTAGAAGGTGTAGCTGAAATGGATTTAGGTTTGCCCAAAGTGGCTGGTAATGATATTCGTATGAAGCGTATTACGGCAGGTTGGGAGTTTGATTATGTATTAAAATTTGGTGCTTATGCGAATAGTGGCGGCAAAGAACACGTTTGGAAATACCGCGCTGACGATAAAGGTGTTGTCACTTTTGTTTCAGAAAGTGGCGAGCCAATTCCTACTTGGATGAAATGTGAAACCGAAGAAGTTGCAAGTAATAGATTTTAGGGTAATTAATAATTAATAATTATAAACAACTCGTAATCAATTGATTGTGCAAAATAATTTCTTAATGTAAGATAAGATTTATTTTAACCTAATATTTTCATTTTGTAACTACTTAGCCTTGTACGTCGGGAACTCCTGTTCACGACAAAACTAATGCAAAACCAACTCTGTTTTTAATGAAAAAGTTATTTTTGCAAAATAATAAGCTATCGGCTAAGTAGTTACCTCATTTTAATTAGTTCTATTTTATTTCGCAGGTCAAAAGTTTTTTCCCTTCAATAAATCCTTCTATTTTATCTCCAATTTTCACTGAGCCTACACCTGCTGGTGTTCCTGTGAAAATCAAATCTCCTTGTTTGAGCGTAAAAAATTTGGAAGCATAGCTTACTATGTGGTCAAAGTGGAAAATCATATCTCTTGTATGCCCATCTTGCGCTATTTTTTCATTTACAAAAGTCTGAAAATCAATGTTTTGTGTATCAAATTCGCTCAGAGAAACAAATTCTCCAAGTACTGCTGAGCCATCAAATGCTTTGGCAAGTTCCCAAGGCTGTCCTTTCTTTTTGAGTTCATCTTGTAGGTCACGTGCTGTAAAATCTATGCCATAAGTAAGTTGGTCATAGTATTTTGAAGCGAATTTTTCCTCGATGTGTTTTCCGTTTTTACAAATTTTTAATACAATTTCGCCTTCATAATGAATATCTTTACTAAATTCAGGATAGTAAAAAGGTTGTCCGTGCTGCAAAATAGCGGTTTGCGGCTTCATAAAAATCAGCGGCGAAGTCGGAACAGCATTATTGAGTTCGTTGGCGTGTTCCACATAATTTCTTCCGATACAGATAATTTTCATACTTAATTTATTTTTTTTGCTTTATTAAGCGAGTACATTAGCCGATTAATATCGCCTGTGTTGGTACTCAAAACTCCTTTTAGTGTAATAGGTTCTGTGGTGTATTGTACTCCTTCGATAGCATAAACTTCCATGACCGTTTCTGGCCCTGCACCGCCACAAAAAAAGCACATATTGTAAGGGAATGCTGAAAAAACAAATTCTGTTTGGCTTTTATAACCGTTCGTAGGAATGATATAGCCTTTTACAGTCACTTCTTTCCCTTCTATCGCTTTTATGTCCGCACCAAAAACAGGAATATCTACTTTGAAGCCTAAAAGCTCATCGTATTGTTTTTTATACGTTAATTTTCCTAATTTTTTCCAAATATCATTTTGTGCATAAGTATTTGATACAGAGAAAGTTATGAAAATAAAAAATAAGATTTTTTTCATTTTTCAAAAATATTTTTAATAATATTAGGCACAAAGATAGACTTGTTTTTGTATAAAAAACGTTAATGAAAACAGAATTTTTAATTAATAATTCAGAATAAATTAGGTATTTCTATTGTAACGTAATCAACAACAGAAATACCTAATACTGTGATACTTAACCTATTGTAGTTTATTGCACATATTTTGACATCTCTGGTGGAATTGGTAAACCATATTTAGGTATTGCCAAAAGCTCCGTTTTTGCTTGTAGAAGGTTGCCTTTTTCGATGTAAATTTTAGCTCTTTCCATGTGAAAAATGCCCATATAGCGTGTTTTTTCAGCACGTTCGTTGGCATTTTTTGCCATTCTTATATTCTCTGGACCATAGCTGATTGCCGTATTAAAATCTTCCAAAGCGGCGTCCGTATTACCCAAAACTCGATTTTCAAGTCCTCTGCTGTAATACATATCGCCTTCGTTAGGACTTAATTCAATGTATTTATTAATATTCGCAATAGCCTCGGCTGGTTTGCCCAGTTGGCTCGTGATAAGATAACCGTTCAAATAAGCATTTTTATTTTTAGGGTCTATCTCAGCTCCTTTTGTAACGTCTGCCAGTGCATTTTGTAGGTAATTTCTATCTTTTGTTTCTTCGCTCAAACGCCCATAAGCTGCGCCACGATTGATATAAATTTCTGCCAAAGCCTTATTTTCTAATTTTTTTAATTTTTCTGCTGGAAAACTTAACGCTACATCATAATCTGCCAGTGCTTTTTTTGTAAATTCCATACCACTTCCCATATCAAAATAGGTTTTTCCTCGGCTGTTATGTACTTCGGGCGTAGGTTTTATTTGTACCACACGATTAAAGCCAGCTAGTGCAGCCTTAAAATCTCGTAAATTTTCACGTAAATAACGGGATTTGTTGTTCAAAGCCATATCCGAATCTGGATAATATTTCAATACATGGCTCCAAAGTGTCGCACCATTTTCCCATATTTTATTTTGTTTATACGTCATAGAAGCATAAAGCAAAATAAAAACACCTGCCACACCATAAGCTACAGATTTGTACGATGAAGTATTTTTTGACAAATAATCTATACCGTAAGCAAGTGCGAAAAAGCAACCTAAATATGGAATATAGGTAAAACGGTCAGCGATAAAACCTTGTCCTGCACCTACGATTTGTAGCATGAAAACCACATTGAAAAAGAACAATAAAAATCCAAATACGATGGCTCTATTGTCTTGTTTGTACATGAAATAAATAAATGCAAAGACCAGAGCGACGCCCAAAGGTGCTACGAAAAAAGGAGTATCTAATTGGCTCGGATAAGGGTAAAGCGGCGACATTTCGTAAGGAATTACGAGTTTTATCAAGTAAACCACAAAAGAATACGCTCCTACAAGTAGTCGGTCAGCGAAAGTATAGTTCGTAACATTATCGCTCACGCCAATCGACGAATTTTGTGATAAAGTATAGATATTCACGATACCTGCTGCCAAAGACATGAGGAAGAAAGGAATTTTTTCAACGCCCATTTTCCAAATTCCTTTGAAGTCATTCAAATCTACTCTGCGCAAATAATAATCTACACAAAGCATAGAAAGTGGCAACGCAACTGCCTGAACTTTTGATAACAAGGCAAAAAAGAACAATACTATCATATATACATAGTATTTTTTTCTATTCTCTGGCTCTTGTACGTATTTTACATATAAGTATAATGCTGGCAAATAAAATGCTGCGAACAAAACGTCTTTTCGCTCCGTTACCCAAGCAACAGATTCTACACGCATCGGGTGGATTCCGAAAAGTAAAGCACAAAAAGCTGCTGCCCAAAGCCCAAGACCCAATTGTTTTGCAATGCGAAAAACAAAATAAACACAAAATAAATGCAGCAAAAGATTAGTCCAGTGATAGAGCCACGTACCTTCTAAGCCTACAAAATGACGCTCAATCGCCAATGTCAAAATAGGAAGCGGATTATAGTTTCCTATCACATCGCTCGTGAAAATTGCTTTTACGTGTTGCCAATCCAAACGATAGGTATTTTCGTTTTCTACAATATTTACATCATCGTCCCAGTTCACAAATTTGTTGTTTAGCGATGAAGTAAATGTAAAAAAAGTGATGACAAGCGTTACCAGAATAGGCAACCAAGTGATAGGTTTTGAATCGGTTGTTGTCGTCGTAGGAGCAACGTTTTTTATTTTTGCAGAAGCTGCACGTTGTGGGAATTGTTTAGCCATTTTTATGTTTAAATTTAGATACTTAGATATTACGAAAATGCTAATGTGTTGTTGCAAAACAAAGATGAAATATTCTATAAAGCTTGATTTGTGCTACGAATATACAAAAAAATCCGATTATGACTAATCATAATCGGATTTTTTTTATTTTCAAAGTTTTTTACAAACCTGCTAATGTCGCTTTTACCGCTTCAAAGTTTGGTAAATCTCCCGCAGATTCTAAGATTTCTGCATATTGAACATCTCCTTTGCTATCTACAACAAATGCTGAACGTTTCGCTACGCCTTTCATGCCGAGTACAAAGTTTTCGTACAATGCTCCGTAAGCCGAAGCCGCTTCTTTGTTGAAGTCTGAAAGTAATGGGAAGTTTAAGTTTTGTTCGGCTTTAAATTTTTCCAAAGTGAACAAAGAATCCACAGAAATTCCTAAAACTTGTGCATTAAGACCTTGATAACTTGCGATATCATCACGTAAGCTGCAAAGTTCGGCTGTACAAACGCCTGTAAATGCCAATGGAAAAAATAAAACAACTACATTTTTTCCTGCGAAATCAGAAAGTGACACTTCACTTTTGTCGCTCGAGAATAATTTGAAATCTGGTGCTTTTTGACCGATTGCTATTGACATAATTTTGTATTTTTTATTTTGGTAAAAATAAACAAGATAGCATACCTATTGCGGACAATAAGTATGCTATCTTTATAATTTATATTTTCTAAGAAAATGTGCTTAGAATTAAGCCATTCTGGCAATCAACTTCATTAAGCCGCTTTTTAAGTTAGCCGCTTTATTTTTGTGGATTGTGTTTTTCTTAGCCAATTTATCAATCATAGAAATTACCTTAGGCATAGCTTCTTTAGCAGTAGCTGCGTCTTTCATCTCACGAACTTCTTTGATAGCTGAACGTGTAGATTTTTTGTAATAACGATTTCTTAAACGTCTCTTCGCCTCTTGACGAATTCTTTTCTTTGACGAAGCGTGATGTGCCATGTCTTAATTTTTTGATTTATATTTAAAATAAAATTTAGTTATCGCTGTAAGAAACAGTGGACTTTGTCCATTATTTTCTTTCGGAGTGCAAAGGTAATACTTTTTTTGTAAAAAAGTAAATTTTATAAATAATTTTTTTATTATTTTATGCTTTCTGTTTGTGTCCTCGCAAACCAAACCATAAAATATACAAATAGCAGATACTCATAACGATTACAAAAGCCGAACGGAAATCAAGCCCTATACCTGCTTTTTCGTAGAGCCAACCATACAAGGGCGGTACTACCGCACCTCCGACGATACCCATAATCAAAATTGCAGAGCCTTGATTGGTAAAACGACCTAAGTTTCTGATTCCAAGTGGAAATATTGCAGGCCACATTACAGCATTTGTAAACCCTAAGGCTGCAAGACAAAATACTGCACTATTTTCATCTACGAAATAGGAAGCTACACTCAAAACCAACGCTAAAACGGTACAAACGGAAAGCCAAATTTCTTGTTTTACGAATTTAGGTATCAATACAATACTCACAAGATAGCCCAAAAGTAAGCCAACTAAACCAAAAGTAGTAAAAAATTTAGTTTTATCGCTTAAAAAGCCAAGATTTTTTCCATAAGTAGTAATTAAATCTCCTGCCATTACTTCGGCAGCTACATAAAAAAATATGGCTAAAAATCCTAAATAAACTTGTGGATAATCCCAAACACTTTTTTTACCGTCCGTATTTTTAACTTGTGCATCGACAGCGTTTTCTTTAATATCAGGTAAATCAGATTTAAAAATCAAGATAGCCATAATCGCTAAAAACAAAGCCAAAAGCGTATAAGGCGTATTGATACGTCCTACTAAATCTACCAAAAGTCCATTTCTTGTTATGGCATCTGTTGTTTTATCGTCAATTTTTGCTTGAATATTATCTACATTGAGCAACAGAATAGAGCCAAAAATCAGACTCCCAGCTATACCAGCCAATTTATTAAAAATACCCATAACACTGATGCGCTGTGCAGCAGATTCTATAGGGCCAAGTACGCTAATGTAAGGATTTGCAGCCGTTTGTAACAATGCCAAACCTGTTCCTTGTACAAAAAGACCCAGTAAAAAAAGTTGGAAAGTACGTGCATTGGCAGCTGGGATAAATATCAGTGAACCAATAGCCATAATGAGTAAGCCGACAGCCATACCTTTTTTTGTTCCTAATTTTTCTAAAATGGTGGAGGAAGGAATCGCCATAAAGAAATACGCTGCGAAAAAAGCGGTCGCCACAAAGTAAGATTGCAAATCAGTCAATTCGCAAGCCTTTTTGAGAAATGGTATCAAAATACCATTGAGCCAAGTGACAAATCCGAAAATAAAAAATAATATACCTATGATAATAAGCGAGCTTTGGTTGTTTTGTTTTGACATAATTGTAATGCTGTTTTGTTTTGATAAAATATTTTACTCGCAAAAATAGAGAGCAGCTTCTTTTCATAAATATGACTATCCCCTCATTATTAATATCTTATATTCGGATTTTTTGCACCGAAATAATTCCTATATAAAAAAGGCATATTATACCTAGTAAGTTGTTTTTGAGTAACATGAGTAACTTCTAAAATCCCATTATTGATTAATAGGTTAATAAAATCATTTATTGTTTTCTTTCCATTTCTATAATCTTCTACTGCACTTTCATTTCTATAATTTGAATAATTTATTATATTACGTATCAATTCTTCTAACAATTCACGCCTAAACTCATAAACTCTAAACTTTGCTAAGCCATCATTTTTAATATATTTATGAAATAATGCTAATATTTCATTTCCCTTATCCTTAGCTAAATCTTCGTAATAATTTTTCGCAGCATATTCTGTTGCTTCTATATTTGTAAAATAAAAAGGATGTAAAACACAATTTAATATTCCTCTTTCTTTTTGGAACTTTAAATTTTCTGGTCTTAATGCGATTTCAATTGATTTTTTAATCAAATCAAGGAAAGGTCTAATACTAATCGCTCCTTTTGCATCATTTATACTGAAGTGAAATTGGTTTTCGGATTATATTAAGCAATAATTTTTAACTTTGCTTCAAAAATGAATATGGTAACTTTATCAGAAGAAGAAAAAAAATCATTAAAAAAGCTGCACAAATCGCTAACGGAAAAACG
>JANMGN010000451.1:0-4688 GCA_031374645.1 Chitinophagales bacterium
CTCATATTGGGTTTTAAGTTGTTGTTCACATTACTACGACCAAACAGAGTTTGGTCGCTACAATTTATTGGAAAAATACAATTTTATTTGCTTTTTTATTCCAAAATTTCTAAAAAATAGTATTTTTTATTGCACATTGTACCAGCCAAACTCTGTTTGGCTGAGCAACTTGAAATCCATTATGAGCCTTTTTTTATTGAGTATTTGACAAAAAAATTGAGTATTTGAGTATTTGACCAAACGAGATGTACTCTACGTTTTTTAAAATACTCAAATACTCAAAAATCAAATACTCCGTTTATTCAAATTAGAAGTAAGTTTTTAACATCAAACCAATTGTACGAGGACGATTCGTCATATAACGAGGACGACCTGGTGTTTCTGCTGCCAATGACGTTACATCGCCAAAGTTTGCTTGCGCTCCTGTTACGTTATTTACAAACAAATTAATTTCGTAATGTTCTGCAACATAACCGATACGTGCATTGACCAAAGTATAAGCAGCCAAAACACGTGCACGATCTTCTTTGTATCCAAAAGAAGAATAACGTTCGCCTACGTGTTGCGCATTGGCACGGAAAAACAATTGTGTTCCTTTGCCCAATTCATACGTATATTGACCGTTTGCACTGAATGTGATTTTTGGTGTAAATAAAATTGGGTCGCCAACTTTTGCATCTAAATCTTCGCTTGTTTCTTCGATTCGTGTATTTAATAAACCCAAACCGATACCAGCACTCAAAGGCTTTATCAAGTTGGTATTTAATTCTAATTCCAAACCTTTTGAGCTTGCTGAACCAACATTGCTCACATAACCTAAACCAATACGAGGAAAAAAGCGACGTTGTTGAAGGTTTTGCCAATTGTTGTAAAAAGCAGTCACATTAAAGATTACTTTATTTTCAGCAAAAGCAGATTTAAAACCTAATTCATAGTTCCAAAGGAAATCAGCGTTGTACTTTGTAGGAGGAGGTACTTTTAATGATTCCAACTCTGGTTTTGCCCATAATGCAGGCAAAGCTGCATTCAAACCACCCAAACGGTAACCTTTTGAAACAGTCGCAAAAATCATTTTATTTTCATCAAGTTTGTACGTCAAGTTCAATTTGGGATTTAAGCCATTGTCTTTAACATCTTGATTTACAAGCACTTCATTGTAGTCATAAGGCGCACCAAAACCAACAAAATTACGCTTGCTTGTTGCATTGAAATAACGTAAACCAGCTGTTACACGAAGTTTTTTAGTTACATCATAGTATAATTCTCCAAAAAATGCTGCTTCTTGGATTTTCTGACTATTGTTGATATTAAACCAATCGAAACTATTCAACTCCTCTTTTGCCTCTACTGGAATTGGTGCAGCAGCTGTCAAAAGGCGAATAAAACCAGGTTTTTTTGATATACCAAGCTCTGTTAATGTTTCGTTTCCGTAATATAAACCAGCTAAAAAATTGATTTTACCAGTCAATTGTGACTGATAACGCAATTCTTGTGCAAATTTTTTGAAACCGCCATCTCTGTTAATCACGCCAGCCCAAAAATCAGGAACTGTTGCGGAGTGACCCAAAATCGCAGTACTCAAAAATGTACCTTCATCTTCTTGTTCTGTATAATTTCTATCCGTATAAGATGTACTCGAGACGATTTTACCTTGTCCTAACGTAAAATTACCCAAAACACTGTAATGTATCCATTTATCGCTGTACTTTTCTTCAACACTTGAAGAACGATTTAATTTAAAATTGTCTGGGCTATTGTCCGCAAAGTCATAACCTTTACCTTCGAGGCTTTGGTACATAACTTTTGGTACGATAGAAATATTTTTATTTGGGTAAAAACCTAAACTCGCTTGGAAACCATAGATTGTTTTTCCATCAACATTTTCTTTGTCTTTTGCAGCACAACCAGAGCAGTCATCTGTTTTGATTTTGATGTTTTTATTAAGCGTAGAGTCGAAGGCTTCAATTTCGCCCGTGTTCAATAAAGCTACGTTTTTGTTTGCTATATGGTCATAAACACCTGTTTGTTGCTCATAAAAACCAGTTGCACGAAGCGCAATTTTATCTTTTACGATAGGGAAATTAAAAATACCATTTACACCATAATCACCTGTTCCTTCTTGAACTTTTGCACCTGTAAGCATAGCAGAAATCTCTCTCTGTGCAGCATTAGGCTGGTTTGTAACGACCTTGATAGCACCGCCCATCGTACTTGAACCATACAATGAACCTTGTGGTCCACGCAAAACTTCGATACGAGCAACGTCCACTAATCTTGGGTCAATGTTTGCTGGCAAAGGTGTTTCGTCAATGTACATTGCCGTTGTGTTTGCACCAGTGATACCACGCAAAGAGATTTGATTAGACGTACGACCATCGTTAAAAGCACCGCCACCGCCTTGCGTTCCAAACGATAAGTTCGGAATAGAAGAAGCATAATCTCTGAACTGAGTTGCGCCTGTACGTTGCAATTCTTTTGCAGTCAAAACCGAAATACTCATCGCAACATCTTGCAATCTTTCAGATTTTTTATTCGCAGAAACAATCACATCACCCAACGCAGCAAGCTCTTTCATACTAAAATTTTGAACCAAAGCACGTGCGCCAAGGTTCACTTCTACCCTACTCTGCTCGTAGCCAACATAACTTGCAGTTACCACAGCCGACCTTCCTACATTTGCAGGAATTGTGAGCTGATAATTTCCATCATTATCTGTTACAGCATTAATATTTGCATTTTGTACAATTACCGATGCCCCTACCAAAGGCTCGTTACCATTTTCTGTACTGACCTTTCCTTTCAAAACAGTCTGTGCAGATAAACCACTCATAATCAATAAGAAAGAAAATAAAAGTGTGAGTTTTTTCATCATTTAAAATTGTGATAATTTAAAAATATTTAGTAAAAATTGTAATTACATCTTAATTTATAGTATATTTCTATAAAAAATATACATATTAATCAAAATATAAAATTTTAATTATAAAAGTAAAGGTATAAAATAAAACTATTTTACTTAACATTATGTTAATTTTTTTCGAAAAAAATACTCAATACGCAATACAAACTGACTTCACTTCTGTATATTGTTCTATCGCCGATGCGCCTAATTCTCTCCCAATACCTGAATGTTTGTAACCACCAAGTGGCAAATTTGGGTCAGAACGAACAGGCGAATTGACATAAATCATGCCTACTTTTAGGCGGTCAATCACACGATGCACTTTTGAAATATCTTGCGACCAAATACTTGCTGAAAGCCCAAAATCACTATCATTTGCTTTTTGAATTAAATCCTCCAAATCGTCGTAAGGCATGGCAATCAAAACAGGCCCAAAAATTTCTTCAGTAGCAACTTTCATCGTTTTATTGCTTGGATTGGCTAAAATGGTAGGTTCTACAAAGTAACCTTTTTCATGTCCTTTACCTCCGCCAGCGACGACTTCCACACCTTCATCTTTTCCACTTTTTATAAAATCCAATACCCGATTTTGGTGTGTTTTAGAAACCAAAGGGCCCATTGCCACACTTGGGTCAAATCCGCTTCCAATGGTCATTTTTTTAGCAATATCGCCCAACTGATTTACCAATGTATCGTATTGATTATGAGGTAAATAGATACGAGAACCTGATACACAAACTTGACCTTGATTGTAAAAAATACCCCTTGCCACAGCAGCTGCAACTTTTGTAAAATCAGCATCATCTAAGACCAAAACAGGATTTTTTCCGCCCAATTCCAAAGTAGTACGAGTAAGATTTTGCATGGCATTTGCACCAATGATTTTACCAGTTGCGGTTGAGCCAGTGAAGGTAATTTTATTCACGCCTTTGTGTTTTACCAAAGCATTACCAACAGTATGTCCATAGCCTGTTACAACATTCAAAACGCCTTCGGGCAGACCAATTTCGTTAAAAAGTTGGGCTAAAAAAAGTGCTGTCAAAGGCGTATCTTCGGAAGGTTTTAAGACCATCGTGCAGCCGCAAGCCAATGCTGGTGCGACTTTCCAAGCAAACATCATCACAGGCACATTCCAAGGCGTTATCGCAGCGACAACACCAACAGGTTCACGCTTCGTGTAAGCAAAATAATCCGTATTGGGCGCAACCAACGACACATCAAGCGTTGTACCTTGAATTTTGGTTGCAAAACCTGCAAAATAACGAAAGCAACGCACAGCAGCATCTACTTCACCAAGCGCATCTTTTAGCAATTTCCCTTGTTCGAGGACTAAAAGATTAGCGATGATTGGTGTGTTTTCTTCTATTTTGTTTGCAAATTTGAACAGCAAATGTTCCCGATTAGAAGGGGTCATTTTACACCAAGCAGCATTTTCTAAGGCTTTTTTTGCTGATAAAACGGCTTCATTTATTTCATCAATTGTCGCATCAGCCACTTCGCTCAAGACTTCTTCGGTCGCAGGATTGTATATGTTTATACTAATTTCAGAAGTAGAAATTCGCATTTTCCCATTAATAAAAATGGACATTTTAAGAGAATTGGTTAAATTTTGTATTTCTTTTTGTTGCACTTGTTTCAATTTTTAATTTTAGCAAAGGTAAATACTAATTTTGAAAAAATGATTTTTTAATAGATAAAAAATATTTTCTAAAAAGAATTTAGGAACATAATAATAGTTTTTGAAATTATATTTATACTTTTGTAAAATTGTTAAATATACCTGTAA
>JANMGN010000343.1:0-2402 GCA_031374645.1 Chitinophagales bacterium
CGGTCAAAAAACAGTTGTTGCCACTGACGTACCATACCAAGAAATTCATTGTCGAGTAAAACTATTTTTACAGCAACATTCCATTGTGAACACATTCCCAGTTCTTGAATGGTCATTTGAAAACCACCATCGCCTATAAATGCAACGACTTGTTTCATAGGATTTGCCACTTTTGCACCAAACGCAGCGGGTAATCCATAGCCCATCGTACCTGCGCCACCTGAAGAAACCCAAAGGTTTGGCTCATTGTATTCGTAGTAGCGAGCTGCTGACATTTGATGCTGCCCAACATCAGTTGCTACAATAGCGCAACCTTTGGTTTGTCGGCTTACTTCACGTATAGCTTGCCCCATTTTTATCTTTTTGTCTTCGCTTGCCCGAATATCTCTTTGTATAACCTTTTGATATTCAATGTCTTGCAGCGTTCTAAATTTTGCATACCACTCTGGATATTTTTTTTCTTTTACTAAAGGCAAAAGCTGTTCTAATGCCAATTTTGCATCGCAAATAAGACCTATTTCAACTTTGATATTTTTACCAACTTCAGCAGGGTCTATCTCAATATGAATAATTTTTGCATTGGGCAAAAACCTCGAAACATCGCCCGTTACACGGTCATCAAAACGCATTCCGATAGCGATACAAACATCGCATTGTGCGGTCATAATGTTTGCCGCATAGCCACCGTGCATACCGAGCATCCCAATATTCAAGGGATGTTCGTGTGGTAAATTTCCTAAACCGTGACAAGTTACGGTCGTTGGAATACCTGTTTTTTCTACAAAATCTTTAAAAATAGCTGTTGCATGGGCGATTTGAACACCGTGTCCTGCAATGATGTAAGGTTGTTTTGCTTCATTAATCAGTTTCGCTGCTGCTAATAAATTTTCGTTATTCGGCTTATGATATGGTTTGTAACTCCTTATATATGAACACTTTGTGTATCCTTCGTAATCAAATAGCTCAACTTGCGCTGTCCTTGTAATATCTATCAGAACAGGCCCAGGACGACCACTGTTTGCGATATAAAATGCTTTGGCAAATACCAAAGGAATTTCAGAAGCCTTTGTCACTTGGTATGACCATTTGGTTACTGGAATTGTACAGCCGACAATATCTGTTTCTTGGAAGCCGTCTGTTCCCAAAAGATTGGCACGGACTTGCCCTGTAATACAGACCAAAGGCGTACTATCCAAATACGCATCAGCAATACCTGTGATAAGATTGGTTGCTCCTGGACCACTCGTTGCGATGACAACACCAGTTTTGCGTGTTACTCGAGCATAACCTTCGGCAGCATGAATGCCGCCTTGTTCGTGTCGTGGCAAAATATGTTGAATTTTATCTTGATAATGGTACAAAGCATCATAAAATGGCATGATTGCTCCGCCTGGGTAACCCCAAATAGTTTCTATATTTTCTGCTAAAAGGCATTTGCAAATAGCCTCAGCACCTGAAATTTTTTCTGCCATGATGAATCTTTATTTGTTGATATTTTCATCTGTTACGCAACCTTCGCTTGCAGTGGAAACTAATCTTGCATATTTTAGTAAAACACCAGAAGTCACTTTGAGCGGAGGTAAAACAAAATTTTTCCTACGTTCTCGAATTTCTTTTTGAGTAATTTTTACTTGTAAAATATTTTTTTCGGCATCAATAACAATATCGTCACCATTTTGAATCAAGCCAATAAGACCTCCGTTTTGTGCTTCGGGTGTGATATGCCCGACCACAAAGCCATGTGTTCCGCCTGAAAAACGCCCATCTGTAATCAATGCCACTTTATCGCCCAAACCTAAGCCCATAATAGCCGAAGTTGGTTTCAACATCTCGGGCATTCCTGGTGCGCCACGAGGACCACAATAACGAACAACGACCACATCGCCAGCCTTTATTTTTCCTTCCAAAATACCTTTATTTGCTTCGGCTTCGCCATCAAAAACATTTGCTTTTCCTTTGAAAACTAAGCCTTCTTTTCCTGTAATTTTAGCGACTGCGCCTTGTGGAGCGATATTTCCGTATAAAATTTGTATGTGACCTGATGCTTTTATTGGATTATTAAAATCATGTATAACGTCTTGGTTTTCAAGTAAATCGGGAATGTTCTCAAGGTTTTCTGCCAAGGTTTTTCCTGTAACTGTCAAGCAATTGCCATGTAAAAAGTTATTTTTTAATAAAAACTTCATCACGGCAGGAATCCCTCCGATACGATGAATATCTTCCATGAGGTATTTTCCAGAAGGTTTCAAATCTGCCAAAAAAGGCGTTTTGTCACTGATGCGTTGGAAATCGTCAATCGTGAGTTTTACATCTACCGATTTCGCCATAGCGATAAGGTGCATCACAGCATTTGTAGAGCCGCCGAGAACAGTAATGAGCGTCATTGCATTTTCAAAAGCCTC
>JANMGN010000344.1:0-3678 GCA_031374645.1 Chitinophagales bacterium
AAAAATGTATTTGCAGTGAAATCAAATCCGGAAGTGATCGATTATGTGGATAAAAACAAAAATGCTATCGGTGTGTTAAGTGTTAATTGGATAAGTGATCAGGATGATACCTTAACGCACAATTTCTTACAAAAAGTAAAAGTAGTGGCCATCTCGAAAGATGCATCTTCAGAAGCGTTCAAGCCTTATCAGGCATACATAAAAACAAAGGATTATCCATTCACTAGGTCGATCTACATGATCAACAGGCAAACCCGCTATGGCCTTGGTATGGGATTTGTATCCTTCGTGGCCGGTCAGAAAGGGCAACTCATGATTTTGAAAGCAGGTCTTATACCATCCATCGCTCCTACACGGATGGTACAAATCAATACAAAATAATCAATTAATTACTTGTTGTGAGCAACGAAAGACTGTCCAATCGAAAAAGCAGCCTCATCAATACGGTAATTCAAACCGTCAATTTTCGCTGTGAAGAAGTTGTAAACAATGATAGCGAGTGCCGATGTACCGATACCAAAAGCCGTGTTAATCAAGGCTTCTGAGATACCTGTTGAAAGGGCAACAGCATCAGGCGCACCTGAACTTGCTAACGCCGAGAACGCCTTGATCATACCCATTACCGTACCCAAAAGTGCAGTAAGTGTACCTACTGAAGTCAAAGTTGCTAAGATAGGCAAGTTTTTCTCCAACATTGGTAATTCTAATGAAGTCGCTTCTTCAACTTCTTGACGGATTGCAGAAACTTTTTGCTCCTTGTCCATTACAGAGTCAGCTTCGCACTCTTTGTATTTGTTTAATACGGCACGTACAACGTTCGCTACAGAACCTCTCTGCTTATCACACTCGCTGATAGCTGCGTTAGTGTCGCCTTTTTCTAAGTTGAACTTAATACGACGCACAAAATCATCTACACGACCTGAGCCATTTGCTTTCGCTAATGTAATAAAACGCTCAATTGAGAAAATAACAACGATAAGGAAGAAACCCATCAAAATTGGTACGATAAAACCACCTTTGTAGATTACGCCCAATACATTACCTTTCATTGGGTGATCTTTGTCAGGAATACCGATACCGTCTGGGTTTGCGCTTCCGTCAAAGTTTGAAGCGTCGCCCATAACGAATTTCCAGATAACAAATCCTAATATAAGACATAAAGGAATTACAAGTGTTGCCAATGGAATGCCGCCTGATTTTGGTGCAGCTGATACGTTTGCTTTGTTAGTAGTAGGTTGGCTCATAAAATTGAAAATTTAATAAAAATTTGGTGAAATAATATTTTTGAATAATATAAAATTTAGCACAATGATAATTTGTTTTTTTTAATTTAGAAAATTTTAAACAATATTTTTTTAATAAATTATTTTTTTTAATGATATTTTAAGAAAAAAACAAGGTTTTCTTTGAAATGACAAAGCTACTTGGAAAATTTTAAATTGACAAATCATATTTATTCGGTACTTTGTTTTTATAGCTAATCAAGGCATTTGATGCTGTGAATGGGTATATTGCTACCTGTGAAGTAAATAGTCAAAAAATAGTAAAACTCCATACTATAAGTTATTGAAAGCGATTTGCATCAAACTACCAATATTAGAGATTTCGCCAAATAACAGTCGATTGCGTTTTTTTATTCATTTTTAAATATAAAATTGGGCTAAGTAGTTGGGCTAAAATAATTATAATTTTTTTGATTCATCCATGATTTTGGCGGAATAGATTTATTGCGCTCTATAAACCCGTGAGGTATTGAAGACCTCACGAGTTTTACCGTGGAAGTTCCGCCAAAATCATGGATGAACCATTTTTTTTTAAGGGAAGTCGTTATAAAATAACAACGCAACTTCCTTAATTTCTCCTTTCCCTTTGGGGAAGGTCGGGATGGGGCTTTATTATGTTATTTTACAACGACAAAAAAATTACCGATTATTTCTATACGCCTATTCAGATTTTTTTGTAAGGACTATGGTCAATAAGGTTAGGTTTATCATTTTACATCCATCATCTTTTTCCGAAACGCCAAAGGATTTTCATTCGTGATTTTTTTAAAAACCCGATTGAAATAAGACAAACTTTCGTAACCACATTCGTAACACACTTCACTTACAGTTTTGTCCAACAACAACAAACGTTTGGCTTGATTGATGCGATAATGGTTCAAAAAATCAGTGAACGTGAGGTGCGTTATTTTTTTGAAATGCCGACAAAAAGTAGCTTCCGTCATGTTGCAAAAGGCAGCCACTTCGGAGATTTCTATTTTTTGCTGGTAATGTTCATCAATGAACTGATACAACAGCCGAAGACGGTCTTGCACTTTTTTATTGTACTGATTTTTGACAGGCGTTTCATGTAAAAAAGTCTTTTCATCGCTCTCCGCTAAGGTATTCAAAATACTTAAAACTTCTAAAAATTGTTCAAAAAAAGGCAATAAATGTAATTTTTTCAATCGATTCCCTATATTTTGCTTCGTTTCGCCTGTAAATGCGATGGCTTTATTCGATTGCTCTAAGAGTTGCGTAATGTCCTTTAATTCTGGTGTTGCGGTTAAGGTTTCTTGCAAAAAATGCTGTGGAAGATGCAGTACAATTTTGGTGTAATTAGTTTTTACGCCATAATCAAAATTGAGGTGCGGAATATTCGCTCCAATCAACACCAAATCACTCCCTTCATAACGAGCGATATGTTCGCCAACGTGTCGTTTGCCGTCTGCATTTTCGATATACACCAACTCGTATTCGGAATGAAAATGCCAAAAATAAAAGTCATTCAAGCGTGGTGTAAGCATCAAATGGAAGGAACTTTCGTCACTCTTTTGTATGTTTTCTAACTTAATTTTCATAAATAAACTATTTTTGAAGCGTAAAGTTACGATAAAATAATGGTTCGTTTAGGCATTTCATAAATTGGCTAATTGTATAGTTTCATAACATTGTTATTGGTAAAATAGAGATTTATTTTAATTTTCAAAAATAAAAATTCAGTATAGAGCACTAAAATAGACAATAATATTGGTGTATTTAGCCACAAAGAAGTATCTTTGTAGTTAAATACACTAATATGGCAAATAAATACGATAGGATACTCAAAGAGAATATCCAGCCAATCATACCGTTTTTGATAAAACATATTTTAGGCTTAGAAGTCACACAACTTGAAGAAATGAAGGATAAGCTTCAAGTCACTATGGAACGAGAAGCCGATTTTATTCAACGAGTTAAAACAGGTAATCCATTGACCGATTACATTATTCAAATCGAATTTCAAGTAAAAAATGAAAAAGGTTTGGCAAAAAGACTATTGCTTTACTATGCAATTCTGTTCAATAATCATGGAATTCCAATCAAGCAATATGTTATTTATATTGGAGAAGCGAAGAAACCAGACATTAAAAATACGATTGAACACGATGATTTGTACTATCGTTTTACAGCAATCAATTTGCAAGATTTTGACGTTGAATTATTTTTGACCTCTGACAAACCAGAAGAAATCTTGTTGGCAATTTTAGCAAACTTTGGGAATAATAAGCCAGAAGATGTCATTCGCAGAATATTAGAGCGAATTGAAAGTATCATCGGCAAAGAAATAAAATTACAAAAATACGCAAGACAGTTGCAAATATTATCAATGTTGCGTAAATTGCAACCTCAAACTAATAAAATTATTCAAGATATG
>JANMGN010000381.1:0-20719 GCA_031374645.1 Chitinophagales bacterium
TTGAATGAAAACGAAAAAGCCCACATCACTGCAATGATATGAGCCAAATTTTAGTTTGTGCAATCAAAATCCATTTATTAATTAACTAACTAAAACCTTCACAAAGTTATGCAAAATTTTCCAAAAATCAGCATTGTGCTATGTTTTGTAGCATCTATTTTTTTTGCATGTAGCAAAGAAAATCTTGAAGTACCTACTAATAACGAAGAAAACACTTCCGAATTATTTGAAAATGGTATTTTAACAAGTGAAAATACGGAAGCCACAGCTCGTGGTAATTGTGGTTCATTCGCAGTTTCGGTAGAGTATGAAGGTAAAGTTGAGTACGAATTTGACGTATCTTTTCAAGGTTTTACTACCATACATTTCTTCAATAGCCCAAGTGGGACGATAAAAACAAGGGATGATTTGCCAGTTGCAGTCCAAAATAGATTTATTACACTGACAAATAAACCAACATACAAGCAAAATCCGAAATGCCCATGGATGTCTCCTAAGGGGATTATCAAGATTAAAGTTTTTACTGCTCAAAAGAATAGCAAAGGAGCTTGGGTGCAAGTGCCAGGTACGACTGCTATCAACTATACTTTGGGCGAAAAAACGCCAAGTCAAGTCCTTATGGGTGGCTCTCGTGTTTTTTGTATTGATAAGCCAATTGGAAAATGGTATTTTTGCTCTTTTTATTTGCCTTAAATGATGAATGCAAAAACTTTTCCAAAATGAAAAAACCGCAACGAAAATAAATTCATTGCGGTTTTTTTTTGTAAAAAAATAGATTTTTGTTTTTTTAGTAACGTTAAGTAGGTGGGCTAAAATAACCGAATTTTCTGAAGGTCACGAAGAACTCCTTGGGAGAAGTCATTATGGAGGCAACAGCGTAACTTACTTTCAATCAGCTATTTATGTTCTTTTTTACAACGCTAAAAAAATTGTCGGCTATTTCTATACGCCTATTGTATAAGACCATACAAGCAACAATTCAAAAATCTGCTAACTTACTAAACGTGAGTTTTGCGTTTGTAATTGGGTCAAAAAAAGAAAGCGAGTAAGCATGAAGCGCAATAGCATCTTTTTGAAAAGAAGTTTTTGCGCCATATTTTTCATCGCCAACAATTGGGCAGCCGATACTTGCCATTTGCGCTCGTATCTGATGGAATTTTCCTGTCAAAAGTTTTATTTCTATTAAAAAACCTTCGTTGGTTTTTTTTACAAAATGATAATTCAAGCGACACTCGTGCGTATCTTTTTGTTTTGTCAAAAAAACTTCTGCTTTTTTTAATTTATTGTTTACAAATAAAAAATGTGTCAAAGCATCTTTGTCCTTTGTAGGTTTATGCTCTACGATGGCTTGGTATTTTTTTTCTGTTTTATGTTCTGCAAATTGCAAATTTAATAATTTTAAAGTGCTTTTCTTTTTTGCTAAAACCAAAACACCACTTACAGCTCTATCCAAACGATGTACGACACCTACAAATGGCTCACTCTGAGGCTTTTGTGCTTTCAAATAATCAAAAACAAGTTGCTCTACGGAAGTAAAACCGTCCCATTTTTCGACATTTATACCGGCAGGTTTTACTACAACAATATACTGTGTCGTTTCAGCTAAAATTTCTAATGGCATCTTCATTTTTTCGTTTCAAATAATTTGCTCAACTTTGCGTTTTTATTCATGCTACCAATCTTTACGCAATAACTACTAAAATGACAAAGTTCCGATATTTTTTTGTATTTTCTTGTATTTTTTTACTTGGCTGTGCTGTGCAAGGTGCGCTTGATGGCGGAGCAGTGGACAAACAAGCACCAAAAATAGATAGTTTGAAATCTTCGCCCAATTTTGTTACCAAATTTGAAAAAAAAGCTATCAAATTGACTTTTGATGAATGGATTGTTCTTGAAAATCCGCAAAATCAGGTTGTCGTATCGCCTCCTTTATCAGAAAAAATAGACCTTAAACTCAACGGCAAAACGGTAGAATTTAATTTTGGTAAAAATGAAATTTTAAGACCAAATGCTACTTATACAATTAATTTTGGCGAAAGTATAAAAGATCTTACCGCAGGCAACAAGGCAGAAATACGTTATGTTTTTTCTACGGGCGATGTGATAGATTCTTTAAAAATAAAAGCTCAAATTATCAATTCTTTTACCCGTGAACCTATGGAAAATGTGCTTTTTATGCTTTACGATAAACTAGAAGATAGTGTAGTGGTCAAGGAACGTCCATTTTATTTTTCTAAGAGCGATAAAATAGGTTTTTGCGAAATCCAAAATGTTCGTAAAGGAATATTTAAAGCATTTGCATTGGAAGATGGAAATATAAATTATAAGTATGATTTGGCAGCAGAAAAAATTGGTTTTTTAACACAAAATATTGATAGTCAGGATAGTACAAAAGGAAAAATTTACACTATTGAAATAAGCGAAACACCAAAAAAACTACAGCTTTTAGATAAAATAACCAGCACTTACGGACAGGCAAAACTTATTTTTTCGCAAGAGGCAAAAAATATAAATGTAACTTGGGAGGATAAAAACCAACGTATTTTGAGAGAAAATGATGGCGATACTTTGCGTATTTGGTATGATAATAAAACACCTGATGCTTGGAAAATTTTTGTACTGAAAGATACCGTAAAACTAAAAAACTTGTCGAGAGAGGATTTTTTGAAAAAATCTAAATTACAACTTAGTAATAACGTAAAAAGTAGTCGTGGCAATAAATTTTCAACAGAAAGCACTTCTGTTATTCCTGGCAAACCTTTTACAAATAATTGGAATTTTCCTATTGTAAAAATAGATACTTCTAAGATAAAATGTGTAGAAGATTCTACAAAAAAAATACTTCCTATTTCTGCTACGATTGATAGTTTATCGGCACGGAAAATAAATTTTAAAGCAAAATGGACAGAAGGAAAAAATTATACTTTGACTTTTTTACCAGGTGCAGTGATTGATTTTTTTGAACAAAAAAATGATACTTTGCGTGAAAAATTATGGACTGAAAAACGTAAGGATTATGGCGATTTGACTGTAAATTATGTCAATTTTCAAGCAAAAAGCCAATATTTAGTACAATTAGCAACTGAAAGTGGTGCTTTAATAGAAGAGAAAAAAGTCCGTAATAGTGAGAAGGGAAAGGTTGTTTTCAATGTGCTCTCGCCTATAAAATACAAAGTTCGCATCGTTACAGATAACAATAAAAATGGAAAATGGGACGGCAGCGATTACTTCAAGAATACACAAGCCGAGCCTATTTTTATCAAAGTTTTAGAAGAGTTAAAGCCAAACTGGGAACTCGAAACAGATATTGATATTAGCATAGAATAAAAAAAAAGCATAAGTAAGAATTACTTATGCCTTTTTTTATTCTAAATACGTCTTACATCAAACCAAAAATCTTAGCATATTTTAGCATTTCGCCAGGATTAGAGATTTTTAATTTGCCTGTCATCATTGCCATCATCGGATTTATATCTTTGGTCAATAAACCCATTAGCGTTTCTTGACTTGCTTTCACGGCGCACGAAGGCTCGCCTTCCAAACCTTGTTTCACATCTAATTTACCGTCTTGCAAACTGAGTGTATATTGACCTGCATCGCCAATGTCGAAATGAAAAATAGAACTCATCCCTTCTATTGCGTCAGGATTTATTTTTGATGGTAATGTTTCAAAAAATTCTTGTGCTGTCATTTTTAATACTAAATTTTTATTTTTGAATAATGATATTTCTAATTTCTTCTATTAAATTTTTGCCTTCTTGATTAAATTTTTCTGTTACAGATTTATCTTTTTGTTCTTTTACTAAAAACATAAAATTGTCCGCCAAAATCTCATCAGGATGTATAATATATTGCGTATTTTCACGAATTTGTCGCCAAAAATCAGGTAATTCTTTCAAATTTAAGGTACTTGAGCCATCTTTTTTAGTTACAATTTCTACTGTTTTAGGATTTATTGTTTTTATTTCAAATAGTTCAAATTTGAGATAATTAAAAAAATTGGCTTTATTTTTCTTAAAAGTTGGTTCGTTAGAATAAATTATCGGAACTGCTTTTATCTCTTTATCGGGCGCAATTTGTAGATTGATGTAATAACGAAAATCTATGCCGTCAGGGTTCAGTAAGACACGATTTTTTAATAAATCACTTAAAATTAGATTTTCTTGGAGCTGCCGAAAACCAATTAGCTCATATAATTTTTCTCGTTTTTTAGGATTTAGGCGAGAATACACGTGAAAAACCTCGTGTATCATCGTTGAAAAAAACTCTTCTTTTCCTTTATTTTTCAATACATCAGCAGGAACTACAATACAATTTTCACGTGTATAGTACACACCGCTACCATAATGTTTTCCTTTTGTTTTGATGATATTTAGCTTGGTCGGAAAAATTCCTTTGCTTATTTTTTCACAATAATAAAAAACATCTTTCATCATACTATTCACATAAGCTGCTTCGTCATCTGTAAAACCAGCTACATCTTGCTGCAAAAAAGAAGCGTAATCGCTCACAATTTGGTTATGAAAAGTTTCTGCTGGATAATTTTTTTTCATCTGAACACACATATCAACTTCTGTCATTTTTTCAAAAATATTATCCGTAGCGTCAATAACGATTAACTCGGCAGCTTTTGTGCTATCTGTAAGAAAAAGCTGATGATTTTTATCTAATGCCAATCCACCAGCAACATTCGTTGTTTTGCATTGCCAACAAGCGGTACAAAAAATGAATATATTTATAAAAATAAAAAAAAGTTGTTTCATATTATGTTTGTTTTGTGTGTGAAATGATTGCGAACGTGGAACAAAGATACAATATAGAATTGTATTTGTAATACAGAATTTTAGTAAATAAAATTACTTTGTTTTCAAGCGCAAATAAAGCGTATTTAGCTGATAAAGAGCTTGAAATAAATTATATTATTTTATATTGTATCATTTATTTTTTCTGAATTATATAAAGAAATTTGCATATATCAGAAAAAAAGTTTAACTTGCATAGCATTTAAGCGTAATATTGTACGCCTACTTAGCCTGTCCTACCCAAACGGATAGGTTTTTTTGTGTTTAAATATTTATTTATTAAAAAAAATTAAAAATGATAGAAGAAAAAAATAACGCCCCTAAGCGGAGAATGAAGCAATGGACGGCACTAAAAGGAGAAAATTCTTGGACAATGTTCAAGGTAATTGCAGAATTTGTAGAAGGTTTTGAAAAATTAAACTCGATAGGCCCTTGCGTTTCTATTTTTGGTTCGGCACGTTTGAAATCTGATACGCCTTACTACAAACTGGCGGTAAAAATTGCAAGTCGCTTGACAGAAGAAGGTTTTGGTATAATTACTGGCGGCGGTCCTGGTATTATGGAAGCTGGAAATCGTGGTGCCGCCTTACAAGGAGGTGTTTCGGTCGGTTTAAATATCAAATTACCTTTTGAGCAAAATCATAATCAATATATTGATGTAGATAAAAGTATCGACCATGATTATTTTTTCGTCCGTAAAGTGATGTTTGTAAAATATGCACAAGCATTTGTGGTTATGCCAGGCGGTTTTGGTACAATGGACGAGCTTTTTGAAGTGCTTACCTTGATACAGACGAAAAAAATTACACCTGTTCCGATTGTTCTTTTTGGTGTTTCTTTTTGGTCGGGTATGAAAGATTGGATTTATAAAGTGATGGGCGAGGAGTTTCACACGATTAATCTTGATGATGTAAATCTTTTTCATATTACAGACGACATAGACGAAGTAGTAAATATTATCAACGATTTTTACGAAGATAACGATACGCCTCCGCTTGGAGAATTGCGTCCGAACTACGAATTATAGTTTTTAAAAAATAGAAACCAATGCGACAATACTGTTTCATTGGTTTTTATTTTGTTGTTTATTTTGTTTTTTCAAAAAAAAACTGAATATTTGTATCTTGATAGAGAAAAACACGTCTTATTTTTATTAAATTAAAAAAAACATACACTATAAAATGGGAAGAGATACCAAATATTTAACGCTTGCACTAATTGTTTTGATGATTTTTGCAACACTAATCGTTTTATTTCCAAGAAAGGCAAAAGTCCGTTCGTCAGAAGATTTTCACTCCGAAACCGACATCGAACGAGTAGAAACGCCATCTACACCAACTAAATCTTCAGAACTGTACGCAGATAATTCCAATACTGCAAATACTGGTGCTGATGCAAGTACAGTAGCTGATGCTTACAAAGTGCTTTCTGACGGAAAAGTTGGAAATACTGCGCCAGAGCCAAGTCCTGCACCAAAAAAAGTAGAGCTAGCGAAACCAGCAGTCGTTCCAAATGCTTATGAAGAACTTACAAAGCCCAAAAAATCGGCTGAAAAATTTACCGCAAAAGGCGGAGAAGCCACTATTGCACCAAAAGAAAACAAGCTAAATACCAACAAACTGAGTGGATTTTTGGTCGTAACGAACCAGTTTGGAAGTAAAGAAAATGCACTCAAAGAAGTAGAAAAACTGAAAGGAAAAGGCTATGAAAATGCAAATTTTATAACGCTCGATAATAAAACTTTTATGGCTTATGCAGGTTGGACAACAACCAAAGAAGATGCTACAAAGTTGTTAGGCCAGCTAAAAAAGAAAAGTTTCAAACCTATTATTAAGGATTTGAACTAAAATAAAAGGCTTGTTAGAAACTAATCTAACAAGCCTTTTTTTGATTTCAAAATAAAATATTTACTTCACAAATGTTTGTACCACGTCATTGTTATTGGCTACAATGTACAATTGTTTTTTATTTGCCAAGGCGATAATTCCTATTTTGCGAGCTTCTTTGTTTGCCCAAAAACCAGCTTCAAGGTTTCTTTTTACGACAAAACCAGTTTTTCCGTCGCCTACGAGTAATACCCCGTTTGATGCGCTTAATGGTCCAGTTTCTGTCCATTCAGCTAACGAATTTCCTACCAAAATCAAATCTTTGATGTTATCATTGTTAAAATCTGTAATAGCAATATCGAAAACAGGCGAAACTTGTGCTTCTATTGGTAATGTTTTTGTCATAAACTTTCCATTTCCAAGATTTTCAAAACATGTCGTTGCCAAAGTTTTAGCGTTGAAATTCTGCGCATTTTTGAGGTCGCTTCCCAAAATATCATTCATAGTCGCTTGTCCATAATCTCTATAATGTAAGTATTTTTTCTTAAATGAAGGCATTTGTTTCAAAAAATCATCACGTAAAGGCACAGGATGGCATTTGCCTTGTTTGTACCACGCCAAAATAGGTTCTGAACTTCCGTTGCTATCAAAATCTTTGTAAAAAAGTTGTAAGGGTTGTATCTCGTTTGCTTGATAACGAGTGTTAAAACCAAGGTTTCCTGCCACAATATCCATATCGCCATCATTATCTAAATCACTGATTTTTAGGCAATTCCACCAACCAGTTGTTTCTGAAAGTCCAAAATCTGCTGTAACATTTTTATATTTTGAGCCATCGTATTTGAAGACCGTAAGCGGCATCCATTCGCCTACTGCGATAAGTTCTGGCGAACCATCTTTATCAATATCAGCACTTGCTAAATCGGTAATCATACCAATATTTTGAAATTCTGGTGCAATAGCAGCCGTCACATCTTTAAATTTGCCAGCATTATTTTGCAAAAGATAACTCACTGGTGCAGTCGGATAACGCCCAGGATTTGAGCGTCCGCCAAGAAAAATATCCAAATCGCCATCTTTGTCATAATCGAAAGTTGTAATCGCTTTTTTAGATGAAGCAAGATTAGGCAAAGCCGCCGCATTTTTCATAAAATTTCCTTTTCCATCATTGATATACAAACGGTCTTGATATAAAAGCGAGCCAGCAGTATTGGCATTATCGCCACTTACTACATACAAATCCAAATCTTTATCGCCATCTGCATCAAAGAAAATTGCGCCTGTATCTTCGTAACTTTTATCTGTTTCCCAAGTCGCTGCGCTGCCTTTTGTAAAAGTTGAATTGGTATTTTGTAGGTACAAATAACCTGTATTTCCAGTTGCGCCACCAATATAAAAATCTTCTAAACCGTCATTATTTACATCGCCAGTAGCAAGACAAGGCCCTTGGGTAGAAAGTTTGTGCGGCAACAAAAATTCACGGTTAAAATCATCAAAATCATTTTCTATGTGCTTGAAATCTATACCAATATTGTTCGCTGTCGCAAAAATAGGCGTAG
This sequence comes from Chitinophagales bacterium, assembly GCA_031374645.1. GTDB lineage: Bacteria > Bacteroidota > Bacteroidia > Chitinophagales > Saprospiraceae > CANHEE01. The sequence continues at coordinate 8,188 of JANMGN010000381.1, forward strand.
TGCTCTCTTTGAGAAATTTGCCAACTTTTGCATCAGTATATTTCAGCGTAAGTCGCTGGTTTACAGCGACATCTTTGAGTTGTGTTATTTTTCCATCAAACCAAACGACTTGAATTTCATCTATTTTTTGCAAAGCTCCAAGCCCAAAATGCAATAAATGTTCGGAAGATGAGAGGAAACCACGAGTTGGTCCGAGTTCCTCGTACTGTTGTTTGCCATCGTACAAAATACGTACTTTTGAACCGACCGCTTTTGTGTTTTTAGCATTTCCTTCAAAATTTATTTGCAAATAGTTATTAGAAGGCAGCTCTTGGCGTACTTTATTTTCATAAACAGAAACCAAATCATTGATGTTATTTATGACTAAATCCATATCGCCATCGTTATCCAAATCTGCGTAAGCCGAGCCGTTGGAAAATGTTTTTTCGGTCATTCCCCAAGCATCAGAAACATCTTCAAAAGTCAAATCTCCATTGTTGCGATACATGTAGTTGCGCAATTTTGCTTTCGGAATTATTTTTTCCATCGCCTCAATATTCAATTTTGAAATCTCTCCATTGGTGATTTTTTTCAAAGAATCAAGCGTAAAATTCATGTAATCTTGGTTATTCACATCGTGAAAATAACCATTTGTGATGCTAATATCCTTCCAACCATCATTGTCAAAATCTTGAATCAGCGAACTCCAACTCCAATCTGTTGCAGAAATGCCAGATAAACATGCTACTTCTGAAAAACCTTTTCCAGTATTGATATGCAACATATTACGCATAAGTTGTTTTCCATATTCGTATTTTACCAATAGGTTATAACGCTCTTTTTGCATTGAAGTTTTCAGCACTTTCTGGCGCATATTATCCTCAGGTAACATATCAAGCGAAACGAAATCAAGTAAACCATCGTTATTTACATCTGCAAAATCTGACCCCATCGAATTATTGGTATAATAAGGCATATAATCTCCAATTTTATTCGTAAACGAACCATTTTTATTATTTATGTATAAAAAATCAGGTTCGGCATAATCATTGCAAATATAAATATCTTGGAAACCATCATCGTTAAAATCTCCTACGGACGAACTCAAACCAAAAGCCCGATTTACAATTCCCGCCTGTACTGTCACTTCTATAAAAGTACCATTTCCATTATTTTTATACATTTTGTCCGATTCAAAAGCTTGTTCAGGAAGCTCAATTCTTTTGATTTTTCCATCGGGCTGCTGCGAAACACGCACATTATTGATCGTTTCAAAATTCACAGGATGATTGAGCAAATACATATCCAAATCGCCATCGTTGTCGTAATCGAAAAAATTGGCATTATTTGAAGGCGCATTGTCATTAAAACCACAAGCAATAGCAGATTCCTTAAAAGTATTGTCTTTTTGATTGATAAAAAGTAGATTATTCCACAAATTCGGCTCTAAACCAGAGCGACACTGGTAAATATCTAAGTAGCCGTCGTTATTTACGTCTACCATCGTAACGCCCATTTTAGTACCTTCGGCAGCCGCAACACCAGCCGAAGCAGTAATATCTTCAAATTTCATATTGCCTTTATTCAAAAATAATTTGTTGGCGCCATTGATAGAAACCATGTAAATATCAACCAATTTATCATTATTAATGTCGCCCAATGCTACTGCACCACCATTGTATAAATAGCTGTAATTAAAACCATTGATTTTGCTATTTTCAATCAGCTTATTCTGAAAATCAATACCAATTGTGGTATTATCAAGGCGCTGAAAAAGCTGTTTTTGCACGCTGTGTTTTGCAAAAGTATCGTTGCCATCGCCACTTGTTTTATTTCCGCAAGCGGCTAAAATAACTAAAAAGATATGAGAAAGAAAATATTGGATTTTCATAATGTATTAATTTTTAATGTGTCTTAATTGTTTTACGTCAAAAATAGGAATTTGTTATAAAATATCCTTTTCAAAAAATGTGAAATTACTTGCAAAAAAGTATGTTATAAATAAGAAATTTTATCATTATCTTTGTGTAAATTTAAACTATTAACTATTTTTTTATGATGTACAGAAAAACACTTTTTTTACTTTCTTTTGCTTGTATAAACACACTTTTTGCTCAAAAAAGCTATTTTCAACAGCAAGTGAACTACAAAATAAATGTTGCTTTGAATGATGAAAAACACATTATTTCAGGCAATATCGAAATGGAATATACCAATAACTCGCCCGATGCACTCAACGAAATATGGATGCATCTTTGGGGAAACGCTTACAAAAATCAGCGCACAGGTTTTGCTAAACAACAACTTAATAATAGTAAATTAGGTTTTTTTACTGCAAAAAACGAAGATTTAGGCTATTATTCAGACTTAGATTTTCAAGTCAATAATACAAAAGCTACTTGGAATTTTGATCCTAAAAATCCTGATATTGCGCTTGTTAAATTAGCAACTCCGCTAAAATCAGGCGAAAAAGTTACGATTTCTACTCCTTTTTCTTTAAAAATTCCTGCTTCTTTTTCTCGTTTGGGACACGTCGCTACCTCTTATCAAATGACGCAATGGTTTCCGAAACCTGCCGTTTATGATACAAAAGGCTGGCACGCTATGCCTTATTTAGACCAAGGAGAATTTTATTCTGAGTTCGGAAATTTTGACGTAAGTATCACATTGCCAGATAATTATGTTGTCGGAGCAACTGGTATTTGTCAGCAAGAAACAGAATATGCGTTTTTGAAAAGACGTGTAGATGAAACAGAAGCACAAATGAAAAAAGGTTTTGATAAAGATATTTCTTTTCCACCTTCTTCAAAAACGACTAAGACATTGCGTTTTTTAGCCGAAAACGTACATGATTTTGCGTGGTTTGCAGACAAGCGTTTTTGGGTTTTGAAAAATGAAGCAATTTTAGCTTCTGGAAAAAAAGTAGATTGCTGGGCAATGTTCACAAATGAAGACGCTGACCTTTGGAAAAAAAGTACGGATTACGTAGCTCGTTCTGTAAAATTTTATAGCGATAATGTAGGCGAATATCCTTATCCGCATGCAACAGCTGTGCAAAGCGCACTTAGCGCAGGCGGCGGTATGGAATATCCGATGATTACGGTAATCGGTAGAACTCGTGCTGCAAAAGAGCTTGATATAGTGATTACACATGAAGTAGGTCACAACTGGTTTTACGGAATTTTGGCAAGCAACGAACGTGAGCATGGCTGGATGGACGAAGGTATGAACACTTATTACGAAAGTCGATATTCTAATACTTTTTGGCCAAAAGATAAAAAACGAAGACGTAAAGGAATTTCTCTTAGTAATGATAAAATAACGGATTTGGTTTTTGACTGGTATGCTGCTGCAAACAAAGACCAAGCTCCTAATACGCCTTCTATTGACCTTTTGCCTCTGAATTATGGTACGTGTATGTATCAAAAATCAGGTAAAAGTATGGAATTACTCGAAAATTTTGTGGGCATTGACGAATATGATAGAATTATGAAAGCATATTTTGAAAAATGGAAATTTAAGCATCCTTATCCAGAAGATTTTCGTAAGCATTGGGAAACTATGACGGATAAAAATATTGCATGGTTTTTTGATGGCTTAATTGATAGTAATACGCAAACTGAATTTTCATTTTTGCCTACAAAAAACAAAAATGATTTGAATTATGATTTAAAATTCAACGTTCAATCAAAAGGTCTTAATGCTCCGATTCCTGTTTCTGCTATGAAAGACGGAGAGGTTGTTTTGACAAAATATTTTGAAAAACCTACGGATAAAAATAATTTTGAAATTACTTTTCCAAAAGGCGATTACGATAAAATCGTGTTAGATGCAGCAAATCGTTATCCACAACCTAATCGTTTTGGAACAATTTATGAGCCATCTGGTCAGCTACCAAAAGGGGCAAATATACCTCGTTTTACGCTTTTAAATATTTATCCAAAGCCAGAAAAACGCTTTAACGTAGGTGTTTTACCAGCGGTTGCATTTAATTATTACGACAAATTGCAATTGGGTATGTTGTTTTATTCTTCTATTTTGCCGACAGTTTCAAGCCGAGAAATTACGGTTGCGCCTTTGTATTCGCCAACGACGAAGCAAATGAATGGCGTAGCGAACTTGCGTCAAAGTTGGTATCCGACCAAAGGAAAAATTTCAAAATTTGATTTATCAGGTAATTTTAGGAGATTTTCTTCTGACCGAGATTTGAATTATGATTATTACGATTCGTATGCTCGTACGCAAATTGGGGCTGCAATGGAGTTTCGAAAACCAAAATTAACAGCTACAAAAACCAATTCAATCAGCGCACGTTACGTACAAATTAATAATTTTTATCATAATAATATTAATTTTAAAGATAAAATATTTAGAGATACCAGCTCAAATTACGGCATTGCTGAATTGAAATTTACAAGTAAAAATACGTATATTTTAGCTCCACAAGAGTTCAATGCTACTTTACAAGCTGGAAAAGGTTTTGCAAAAGTATTTTTTAATGTAAATAGAAAAATACAATTTGAGCGCAAGCGAGAAGCCTTATATTTGCATGGTTTTGGAGGTTTTTTCTTAAAAAATAAGCAAACTTCGGCTTATGTTCCTTTCCAAGTCAATGGCAAAACAGGACTGGGTGTACTACAAAATGACTATATGTATGATAGTTATTTTTTAGCTCGAAGCCAAAGACAGGCTCGTAACTATTATCCGCCAGTTGGTGCGGTACAAATAGATTCGTCTGGTGGCTGGCGTTCGCAACAAATCGTGATGCAAGATGCTTCTTTGCGTACATTGGGTAGTGCGGCCGCAAGCGATTCTTGGATGTTAGGTGGCGGAGTTGCTTATAATTTGCCGTTGCCTTTCCGTTTAGGTATTCGTCCTTATTTTGATGTAGCGATTTTACCAGAAAAATCTGCTGCGGGAAAAACAAAAGTTAAACCTTATTGGACAGCGGGAATTGCAACTGTAATTATGCCAGATGTTCTTGAAATTTATTTTCCAATTCCTATCAAACGCTCAAGTGGTTGGGGAACAATTGATGATGGAGAAAATAATCTTGATTTTGGGAAACGCTCAAAATACTATCAGCGTATTTCTTTTATGCTGAATATCAATAAGTTAAATCCATTCAAGTTGATAGATAAAGTAGAAACAATGTTTTAGAATCAAAAAATGCGTTAAGACTTCGATAAGTTTTAACGCATTTTTATTAGGTCGGGATTGTAAAATAAAAAATACTTCCTTGTCCGAAATTAGAATCGAGCCAAATACGGCCACCAAAATTATTCACAATTTTTTTACAAATAGCCAAACCAATTCCAGTACCTTTATACTCGTCACGTGTATGCAAACGTTTGAACATTTCAAAAATCTGGTCATGATACTCTTGAGAAATACCAATTCCGTTGTCTTTTATAGCAAAAATATGATGTCCATTTACACGATTGTGTGTAATTTCTACTTTTGGTAAATGATTTTTATTGTATTTTATACCATTTCCGACCAAATTTTGCAATAATTGTAATATTTGGACAGAATTACCTTCTATGGTAGGGAGGGTATCCGTTAATATTTCCGCATTGGTTTCTTTGATAGCTTCTTGCAAATTTTGAACGACAAGCATGATAGATTCATTCATGTCAATCTTCTCTTTTTTAGTATCTGGAACGGAATCCACCTTTGAAAATTCAAGTACATCTTGAATTAAAACGTGCATTTGTTTTGCATTTTCAGTCGCAAAACGCAAATATTCCTGCAAGTCGGTATCTTGACTACTTCGCAATTTTCTTTGAATCAGGTTCAAGAAACTAATAATATTCCTCAAAGGTGATTTCAAATCATGCGAAGCAATATAGGCAAAACGCTCCAATTCGTTGTTCGATTGTTCCAGTCTTTTGTTCGTGCTGAGCAATTCTTCGTTAGAAGCAAGCAACATTTTGGTTCTTTTTTCTACCTCAACTTCCAAATCTTGATTATTTTGTCTCTTTTGTTTTAGCGATTTGTATAAAAAATGACCAGCTATCGAGAGCAGAATCATCAAAACAAAAAGTACAATATTGCCTAATTTTTGAAGCTGAATAGTAGTCTGACTTTCTAATTGTTTAGCTAATAATCGCTGATTTTCTTGTTCTTTTTGCTCCGCTTCAAAGCGTATTTTGCTAATTATAATCTGTTTGGATTGTTCTTCTATATTTAAAGAATCACGTGCCGCCACTAAGTTTTTTAAGTACAGATATGCAAAATCAGTATTGTCTTTTTTATCATAATATAGATATAGTTTTTCATACACGTCACGTGTAAGTGCTTTATCTTTTGTAGCAAAAACAGCATCAAGCGCCTCTCTGTATAAGCGAATCGTAGCCGTATCTTTGGGCGTATTTTCATAAACTGCGCCGAGGGCAATTTTTCCACGTGCCACGATAAGCTGACTATTTATAGTAGTACCTATCTCAATTGCTTTTTCTAAATTGACGACGGCTTCGTCTTTCCGTTCCAGTCCATTGAGGGCTATTCCTGAAGTAATATAGGTATTTCCAATCAGTGTTTTGTCCCAAAGAGATTCTGATAAAAAAAGCGCATCATTACAATATTGCAGACTTTTTTCATAGTCACGGCGAACGGAATAAACACGTCCGAGCGCATTTAGTGTTTTTACACGACCTTCAATAGTGTTGGTTTGTTGGAAAATTTCTAAAGATTTAATATAATTGGTAATCGCATTTTGAAAGTCATTTTGAAAAAAATACAACTCGCCAAGATTAAAATAAGCGGTTGCCAATTCTACTTTTGGCGTATTTACACCCAAAGATTGAAGTATTTCAAGCTCTTGAAAAAATGCTTTTTGTGATTTCGGACAATCGTTTAGTGCTAAATATACTTTACCTTCTAAGCTAAATATTTTTGCATTATCTAATCGGTTGAGTTGAGTAGCGTCTAACGAACGAATTTTGGAAAGGTATTTTGCTGCAGCATCTAAATTGGATTTTACGTCCACATGGCAACGGATAAGTATTTCGAGTGCGTTGAAAACACGGCGAGTATCTTTTCGGGATTCCATCATCATCAAAGCGAGTTCGCTTTTCGTGATGGCTTTGTCCACCTCAGTAGGATAGTATTCGTTCGCAAGGCGAACAAATATATCTGCTTTGGAAGTATCTTGAGTAGTCACTTTCAGTTCATTCAGAAGGTCGTAAATCTTCGTATTGTTCTGACCACTACACACGCTCAACCAAAGACATAAGCCACAAAGAAGGATACATCTATAATTCACAGGATTTTTAAATTATTTCATTTTATAATCCAAAAAAAGTACCAACTATCTATTTTTAGGTTTTTTTGATGAAATAAATATATTGTTAGTCTAAACTACAATTATATTTTTAACTTTTTTACAAAAAAAAAGTCAAATTACTTGTAAAAATGCTTAATTATTCGTTATTTTGAAATGTTTTACCAAAGGCTTATGAATATCTCGAAAAGAAATTTTTTTTCTATTTTTTATAAATATTGCTATTACCTCTTTGCGCTTGCCGTTTTAGGTTTTGCGTTCGTGATGCTTACCAAGATTTTGCCTTACATGACCTTTGAGCGAGCAAAAGATTTTTTAGGAACAAAATCAAACGAAGTTCTTGATAATCAGTATTTTATATTTGCTTTTTACATACACATAAGCACAAGTATTTTTGCTTTGAGCGGTGGTATTTTTCAATTTTCTACTACGCTAATTCGCAATTATCCTCGCATACATCAATGGATTGGTAAAGTATATATCGTATCTATTTTGCTTTTCGCAGCACCTACGGGATTGGTCATTGCAGTTTACGCAAACGGTGGACTGGGCTGTAAAGTTGGCTTTGTTTTGCAATCTTTTGTTTGGTGGATACTGACTTATTGGGCTTACGAATCTATTTTACAAAAAAAATATTTGCTGCATACCAATATGATGTTGCGAAGTTTTGCGCTGACGCTTGCAGCAATGAGTTTGCGAACAGAAAGCTACTTGATGTATTATTTTTTTCAAACTAAACCCATAGAAACCTATCAAACCGTAACGTGGCTAAGTTGGGTCGGGAATCTTCTTCTCGTAGAACTATTGATATATTATGAATTAAGCAAACGCCTGATTAACAACGCTTTACAAAAATAATAACCAATTTTTTTAACATAAAACCCAATTTTTTTAAAATGAAAAAATTAATTTTTTTATCCGTATTCAGCGTAATGTCGCTTTTTATACTTTCTCAATGTTTTAATAAAACACAAAAAGCGGCAGAAAAAAAGCCAGAAAATAGACTTATCACACACAAAGAAGCGGTCGATACGATGCGTGCAGATAGCAATGCTGCGCTGCAAAATTTAGTTATCAAACCGCTAAAAGGAAATGAAAGCTACGAATTTTGTAAAAACAACGATATGAGCGTTCTTTTTGTAAATCAATATCCCAAAGACGGCTTTTTTGGCGAAGACCATTATCGTATTGAGTTTGTGATTTCAGAAGTAAAACGAGATTCTGTCAATCTGAATATTTATCATGTAAAGGGAAAAAACCGACACAAAAAAGTAATTACGCCTTTTGAAGGAGAAATTCAATTGATAGATATTGCCTCATTTATCGACCCTAACGTAGATACTGCAATGTATAGAGATATGAATATCAGCAACTTATACATGGCTTCGGGAAAATTTGAACTCAGAGAAGACCCAAAATCAAAATACAGTGGTGTTTTCAGAGGCGATTTAAAAACAGAATTTGCATCGCATGAACCAAAAGAAAAAGGTGGCGTTAGGGATTTTACAAGCTGGTTTTATTCAGAAAAATTGCCAAGTAGCGGCGCAGGTTATCGTTTTGATGGCACATGGACAAGTAACTTTGAACAAGGTGTGGTAAAACCTGTTGTTTGGGCAGATGATTTTTTTCGCTTCGCAAACGAAATTCTAAAAGATTTTTCTTACGGAGAGCGTGACGTTGAGATAAACCCGAAGTATCGTAATCTCGGCTGGGAAACACTTTGGGAAAACGAAGAATGGTGGAACGATGCTAAAAAACCAATAATGTAAAAAATATAGATGAACTAATAAATTTAACTATTTTAATATTTAAGTTTGTTTTAATCAAAAAATAAATAGCTATCTTTGCATTAAGTTATTTTAAAAATAAAAATTTCTGTAAAAATACTTATATATCCGTTATTGGGAATCCGCCAGATTTCAACTTCAAACAGGATGGTAATAAGTAGGACTTACAGAGTGCACTTCCTTGTACCCAAGTACAATAAAGGTGCGCTCCTGTTGTTCTATTATCTCCTGTGTTAGGTTTCTGGCGGAACCTCCAATAAGGATAATGGTGGCAAGGAGCGCACCTTTATTTTTGCTCCCATCTTTTTAATAATCCTCTTAAATAAAATTATAAATTGTTGATAATCAATAATTTATAATCAATTCTATTTTCTTACATTTTAAAACCTACAAAAGTTATGACAAAATTACTAAGTAAATTTTCGTTTTTATTTTTATTCCTATTTGGAATAAATAACATTTTTGCACAGATATGTGGACTACCTCCTGCTTCTGGACCAGATAATGAGTTTGAAGCACAATACACGCGAATAGTAAATAGTGGTATTGGTAATTGTGCCGAAGAATACAAAATACCTGTTGTTTTTCATAATTTATCTGAAAAAGGAGAAGATCCTCAATTCAACAAAATACCTACAATTCCTGAACTTGAAACGTACCTTAACAAAGCAAGTCAATTTTTTCAAAACAACAACATTAATGTTAAATTAGTATTGGCAGAAAAAGCCCCTGATGGAAGCCCAAGTCTGAAAATATATCCTTACATTAACATACCTTCTAATACCACAGTGAATTCTTTAGATATGGCACATAAACTTATCAAAAATTCAGCGTATTCTTCAACATCAAAGCTGGACTGGACTTGTAACTACTTAAATATATTCCTTGCACGCTCGATTGTTACAGGAGCGGCTTTTGCCACTCTTCCAAGTAATACTACCAAATGTACCGACGCTGGAATTGTCACTGTTCTTCAGATTTTCAATGCTTTTCCTACTGGAGATGCAATAGCCCATGAAACAGGACACTTTTTAGGGCTACATCATCCATGGGGCGATGATAATAGTAAGCCTAATTGTGACCCAGGAGATTATGTAGAGGATACACAGCCTATTGGAATTATAAATACAAAATGTACAGATTTGAATTGTATGGGAACTCCTGCCAATACTGTTGATAATGTAATGAGCTATACGAGTGCTTTTGGTATGTGTAAACCAGAGAAGTTTACCCCTCAACAAGTAACACGAATGTGTACAGCCTTGAATTACTATTGTGATAGAAGAGGGCTTTGGTCAACAGAAAATTTAATAAAAACAGGGCTATTACCTTCCAGCCCTACTTTAGTTAAAGTATTGAGAAATCCTATTATTAAACAGAATACTACTTGGACAGCTGGTGTAAATGTTCCTTCTGTTTTAACAATTGAAGGCCATCTTGTCATAGAACCAGGTGTAACTCTCAATATAAATAACGTGAAAGTACAATTTTGTAACTCTTGTGGTACTCCGTCAAATAGACTTAAAGGGAAAATTCTTATGAGAGAAAGTAGCGAACTCAATATTAATAAAACAACGTTAACCAGTGGTTGTGATATTGCTTGGGATGGTATAGAAATGGATGGAAGCCCTTCAACTCTTAAAGGTCTTCCATATACAGCTACCAGACTTAATGCTCAAAATGCATCATTGATTCAAAATGCAATTACAGGTATAAAAGTTCGTAACAGTTCATTTGTAAATGGATCTGCAATAGTTTGTGACGATGTAATTTTCAAGAATTGTCGAACCAGTTTAGATTTTTCTGTTGGAATAACCAACAATTATCCTCAAGGAAATAGTATTCCACAAGGAAATGGAAATAGTGGACAAAATTCATATAAATTTTCTAACTGCATATTTAATTTTATTGATGATGGAAAAGCACCCGACTATAATAAGTTAAATTTAAAAGGTGTATTTGATAAATTTGTTAGTTTAAAATCAACATCGGGTCAGACTCAGTTTCAAAATTGCCTATTCGATTACAAATTAACTCCTTCAAGTCCTGATTATAATAACAAAACAGACGTAGGTCAGTTAGGATATGGTATTTATTCTAATTCTTCTTCTTTTAAAGTAGATAAATGTGATTTTTATGGCTTAGGCTTCGGTATCTATGCTTTTAATTTAGCTAATAATAAATCTTTCACTTGTAATAATGGTTCTACTTTTTCCAAATGTGCTTTTGGAATTTATAGTAGTTCAGTACCTGCACCTTACATTGGAGGCAATATATTTAGTGTAGGTTTGGTGTCCAAAGATATTGTCGGGAATGCTATTGGTGTAATGCTTGATGGAAATTCCATGGGTTTCAAGGTGCTAAATAATGAGTTTAAAAAGCATATCAAAAATGTAGTTGAGATCGGGTATGAAAAAAACTCTGTTGGTTTAATTTGTAATAACACAAGTTTAGCTTCAGGACAAGTAAAAAGTAATACCTATACTAATCTTCTTCATGCTAATATTGCAAATGGTACAAATGGTGGAAATTCGGGAGGGCTTGTTTATGAGTGTAATGAACATACGGGTATATCAAGTGTCGGTTATAATATTGCAAATGTTGATGCCCCTATTTTAACACCTACCCCTTTCACATTGGCAAATGTAGCAACTATTAATCCTATACAAAAAAGCGCAGCAGCAATAATAGAGAATCCTGGTAATACTTTTTCTGGAACGAACACAAATACTGGCAACTTTAAATCCGACCAAAGTATTGAATACTTTAATTATAAGCCAAATAAGGAACTCACTCAATTTTATTCTGTTTTTAATATTAAGGTTTCGGAAACTAACAATAATAATACAGAATGTCCAAAGAATAAGCCAGGCTCATGTCCGCCGCCATGTCTTACAGATACTGATATTGTAAGTATCGTAGGTGACTACACAGATATAAAAGTATCATGTTACATACCTACAGAATTAACCTATACTACACGCATAGACGGTAGCACTACGGAACATTGGGTACAGGTAATTCAAAGTACGACACCCGATCAGGTAAGTCAAGTTACAGCGACCCTGAGCGAATTATCACCTTGGCTTTCTTCAAAGATCCTATATAATCTGATAGACAAAGTGAACGTTTTTGGCAACGAAAACGTTTATAAATTACTTGATTTGAATCCTCGTGTGGTAAATTCAGAGTTGCTCTACAATTATTTGCTTAATTTGGAAAATCCATTTACGGAGGAGCAAATTCATACCTTACAAGAGCACAATAGGGATGCAGACAATGAGCGTTTAGTATTAGAGCGCAGGATAAATAGTTGTAAAACAAACATGAATAGCTTGGGCAACGACATACTTCAAACATTGGTGGCAGAAGAAGACCCTAAACATGAAGATATTCAATGGTGGTTAAACGAATTAGAAAACCCTGCATTTGCTGTAGATGATTACCTATCTACTCAAAGTTATGCTGCTGCAAGAACCAA
>JANMGN010000390.1:0-3391 GCA_031374645.1 Chitinophagales bacterium
TCTTTAAACGCATCTAACCAGTTATAGGTAAAAGAAATTTTATGGTTATCACTGATATTGTAGTCCAATTTTACCAATGCTTTATTGTTATTGGTTTGTAAAGTATAACCTTCATAAGCACCAGGCTCGTAACCAACATTGCGTAAAGCGGTAGCTACTTTGTCAAAATCAGAAGCCAATACACGAGATACATTTGCACCCGTTTGACCACGATTAGGCTCCCAACCTGCTGTACCTAAATCGCCACGACGCTCCAATTCAGCATTTACAAAGAAAAATAATTTATTTTTAATGATTGGACCACCAAAACTAAAACCTACTTGACCTTGATTTAGGCTCGGTACGGCACTTTTGGTATCCGCCACTTTTTGTCCTACAAAATTATTGTTACGGAAAAAGCCAAATGCAGTACCATGAAAATCATTTGTCCCAGATTTTGTAACTGCATTGATGGCAGCACCTGTAAAACCAGCTTGAGAAACATCGTAAGGTGCAAGTGACACTTGGATTTGGTCAATTGCATCAAGAGAAACAGGTTGTGCATCGGTCTGACCACCTGGCGTTGCAGCATCTAAACCGAAAGGATTGTTGAAAATAGTACCGTCCAAAGAAAAATTGTTGAACTGCCCATTACGACCCAAAAATGAGTTTCCATCGCTCGAAGGTGTCAGACGATAAATGTCGGATGCAGAACGACTTATCGTAGGCAATACGTTGAGTTGCTCATTATTGATGGTTGTAGAAGCACCTGTCCGTTGTCCGTTCAAAATAGAGCCTTTGTCCGCACTGATTACCACTTCGTCAATCGTAGCACTCTCTTCTACCAAAACGGTTTTGAGTGCGAGTTTTTGCGCCAATGTCAAAAACACATTGTCAGATTTGTCAGCTTTAAAACCAACATAAGTAGTAGTGATAGAATAAGGACCACCAACACGCATATTGGGGATCGTAAAACGTCCTTCGGCATTTGTTGCACTGCTGTAACGTGTACCAGAAGGCGTATGCAAGGCAACGACAGTTGCGCCCACTAAGGCTTCGCCTTTTTTATCTGCGACAGTACCCGTTACGGTAGCCGTAGTTACTTGTGCAAATGTGGCAGTGGAAAATGCCAATACACAGAAAATCAATAATTTAGGTAAAATTTTGTTGAACATTGTATTAAGTTTAGTTAAAAATATAAAATAAAAAAACACGCACCTGGTCATAAAAACTAGGTGCATGTTACTATTATAGGTAGAAATATGTCGCTAAAAAATTATGTTCTGAAAAGAGGGCTGCGGATTGTATCGCCAAAGTAGCAATAGCTATAAAAGTATTTTTTTTCCAAGTTGTAAGTAATATTAAACTATCCATCTTGGGACACAAAGGTAGAGAAATTCACATTCGTTTTACTCGAATTTTACATTTTTTCTATAAAAAATTAACATTAGGCGTTTTTAATTTATATATATTTTTAAATTATTTTTATAAAATATTGGTTTACAGTGTTTATAAAAAACATCGGCGAAATTTTAGGATCTCACCGATGTTTGGTATTTTGAATAAGTAAAAAAAACGCCACCGTCCCCAGTAATCTTTGCTGAACAGTAACATTTAATTACTTGTAATCGCATAAAAAATCTACAATATAAAGGTAGGGCTATTCTGTAAAGTGAATCTAAATGTTGGATTAAATAATAATGAATATTGGGAGGTAAAATTTTATAATTTTTTAATGCGTTGGACATTTTCAGTTTAAATACCAACCCGAACTTTGTAATAAAAATTGATACTATGAATATTACAGTTTGTAATCATACACACAGCACTTTTTCAGAACTCATTTGTGAGCATATCGAAGCAGCGGCACAATTCCGTGGGACAGGCATAGGAAAACGTGACCCCAAAAAAATAGAAGAAGTTATTAGTAATGGCGATGCAGTAATTGCTCTTGATACACAAGGCAATTTTGCTGGTTTTTGCTATCTTCAACTTTGGTCTGAAGGGAAAATGGCTTCTCACTCAGGCTTGATAGTTGCGCCCGAGCACCGCAAAAAAGGTTTGGCTTTCCAAATCAAAAAAGCAGCGTTAGATTTGGCAAGACAAAAATACGCTGCGGCAAAGGTATTCGGCATCACGACCAACCTTCACGTCATAAACATCAACACTGAGCTTGGTTATCGCCCTACGACTTTTTCCGAAATCACTCAAGACGATACTTTTTGGTTACAGTGTCAAAGTTGCCCTAATTACGATATTTTACAGCGAACAGGTAGAAAAATGTGCCTGTGTAGTGCAATGATATATCCAAACTGAGTAAAAAAACTCCCCAAAACGGTAAAAAACTGCTGTACCCCAAAATACAGCGATTTTATTTTTTCGATTAAATAAGAAAATATATATTTGTCGTTGATATTGCCTTTTAGTGAATGGTAAAACAGCAAGTAAGACGAAAATTGTACTCCTATAAAAAAACAATACTTACTTTCTAAATTTTCATCACTGATTTTTCCATATTAAAAAGCAAAAATTTGATAAAAAAGCCTTAGTAAAGATTAACTTTACTAAGGCTTTAAATCAAAATAAAAACTTATACTGTTTATCTCTGAATTATTACTCTAATCGTTTCATTGCGTTCCGCACGTAGAATTTGTAACAGATAAATCCCTGATGTAATATTTTCTACTTCGAGTGCAAAATAATTTTCGCCTACCGTTGTATCTATTGTTTTGGTTAAGCATACTTTTCCATTTAAGTCACTTAAGATAATTGTTGCTTGTGAAGCAGCATTATTGCTAAAAGATACACTTGCTGTCCCCAATATCGGGTTTGGTGCGACTTTTGCATTTTGTCCATTTGTAATACGAAGTTGTGTTGTCGGAGCATCTTCTATTTTTACATCATCAATACCACAATCCTTGGCATTGGTAAAGATAAGTCGGTCAATTGATTTTCCTACTCCAGCCGTTACTTCGCCCCATTTGGCGTTTGGAAAAGTATTATTGTAAGTAAAAGTAAATTGAGGTATGCCATTTAACATACCTTCTACTTTCCAGTCTATATTTTTACCCAATACCAAAGTATTGACCCAAAAACTCGGTACAGCAACGGGTTTACTAAAATAAATAGCTGAATAATTAGACGACACCAAACCTATGCGATTGACACTATTTGGTGTTTTATCTTCAAATATAGGATTGCTAATCGTACCGTCCGTACTCATAAACCCAGAAAAATACGCAACAGAACCTTTATTGTCAATATTATTATAAATCGAAGGACTCAAGGCTTTTGTTCCTATTTCTTGCTCTGTAAATGTAATCAATGCATTGTAAATGACATCAGGTAAGGTCTTTACCAATAGTGGCAACGTAGGATTTGATACATTTCCTACTGCATCTATAGCTTTCAC
>JANMGN010000402.1:0-4223 GCA_031374645.1 Chitinophagales bacterium
AATATCTGATTTTGTGATGATTAAGTTAAATTCTACCTCTTGTTTTATGCCGTCTTCGATGGTTTTATTTTTTCCGTTGGCAAAAATTTTCCATTTTCCGTTGTCGCCGTTATCCAATTGTGCCTGATTAAAATATTTAAAATTTATAATATCCCTCATGCTATTGATACCAATTTTGGTCGTTATATTTTGGTTGTCATTTTCGTTGATAAAGTTCAAATCGCTTTGCTTTATTTTTCCATTATTTGTGACAGAAAGGGTTGTTTCGTCTTCGTTCCAAATGATTTCCACTTTCGGATTTTCAGTATTGGCATAAGTGTAAGCATTTTTCAAAATTTCCAGTAAAAGTATCCTAAATCCTATCGGGATAGACCGCACATATATTTTTTTATCTATATTTAAGCCCGTTTTAATCATGTCTTCTAATAGTTTTTTCAACGCAATTTCATGTTCTTCTGTATTAGATTCTATAAATAAAGGCGTAGAATGATGTAATTCTTTCAAAATATCCATAATCGTATCATAGACATTTGCACCATCATTTATGGCTAAAAACTTGTCTTTTTGTTCATCTTTATTGTATTTGTAGCGCACCAATTTTGACTTAAAAGTGACTGTATCTGCCGAAGTCTGAATAATTTGCGTGATTTCTGCTTTTCTTTTTTCAAATTTTTCAGTATCATTTCTAACTTCGCCCAACGCAGATACTCGATTTTGGAAATAGCCCAAAGTCGTTTTCAAAGAGTGCGACATTTGGCTTATCGTATTTTTTGCTTCCGAATCTCTACTCATCAATAAGGCTCTCTGATACATAATATCATCTAAAAGTTGGCGTAATTCGTTCAGTTTTTCAAACGGAATAGGTTTTGCCATAGCCAAAAGCAAAGAAGTTTTCAAATTGTGCTTTACCGTACCCGATTGTGGCGTGATGATGTAGATAAAATACTCGTGTTTTGGATAGCACCAAGCACCGAGCGCACGCAAAGTCAGCAATCGCCTAATTTCAGTAGGGAAATTATCGTGGTTAAATTTTCCACTATTTGTATCTGAATTTTGCTCATGAATTTTCTTTAATTCTTCATTAATGATTCTAAATTTTGGTTTTAGGTCGGGTTTTAGTTTGTTTTCGTCAGCGAAATCTATATCTTCGGTTGTACTTAAACTTTTCCAAAAATCAACAATTTTATCAGTATCGGGCATCGGAATTTCCGACAAATCAAAAATTCGATATTTACCATCTTCGTAACTTTTTCTCAATTGCTCTGTTATCAATTCCGTCCTCCCTGCCAAAACCAAGCCTTCGTACTTTTCCTCAAAACTATATGATGCTAAGCCTTTTTGCTTTTTATTATTTAAAATTGTTCTTAAATATTTAAAAAGTTTGCGAATACTTCCTGCTCTAACCTTTTTCAAATCTTTGAGCGCATTTTCATTTATTTTCACTCGTGATATAAAAGTTTCTTGATTTTCGGACAAAAAAGTAAAACTATAATAGTAAAGAGAAGTATCAAACACATCTATTAAGCGTTTTTTCACCGTTTCAGATACTTCCTCTATGTAGGTATTCATTTGTTCTGGGCGCATCGTATCTGTCGAAATTTCAGAAAGTTTTTTACGCAAATTATCATCTACAATCGTGCTGGCAAAGTTTTTAGAAAAATTGTCGTCATAGGCATTTAGCATATTACCACCTTCAAAATTATCATCCCAAAAGATACTCACTAAAAAACCTATACTGAGGATAATCAGGTAAATATCAAGTGAAATTGTTTTCATTCTGTCCTTCGCACCTTCTTTAAGATAGTTGATTAGGTCAGCACCAACTACTAATTTATGGTCAGTGGCTTTTTGCATATCAAAATCTATGAGATGAAACAAATCGTCATGTTTTACAAACAAATCCCAAAAAATTCGTAAAAAAAGCGGTAGTAAAAAAACTAAAACAGGTAATGTTTTGCGCCCAAAAGTTTCGAGTGATTGAAGAAAAATGGCACACCATATCGCATTAGATACACCTATCAAAAAATAAATAAAATAAGGTATTTTTACATCAATATAAAGTAAAAATAAGGCAATTATAGCATTTAGAATAGCCACTTGATACAATACTTTTCTACTTCCCCATCGGATTTGAAACCCAAATCGGTTGCTATATGTTTTAGAAAAATGAATAGATAAATAGCCTAATCCCAAAATCCCTATACAACTACCCCAATAGCGCATGATGAAAACATAATCGTTGCTAATTTCTTCTTCAGTAAAAAAATCATTGCTCGGAGTTAGTAAAAAACGAACAGAATACTGCACAGGTAAGCCACATAAAAAGAGCATAAAAGCCGTTTTCCAAAAATGATTTCGCCTTAAAATATGACTTATGTCATTATCCAATTTTATGTCATTTACTTCATCATTACTAAAAATATCTTTTCCTTTTGTCGTCTTAAAAACATAGATAGCATAACAAAAAATGAGTAAAGGAAGCACAATGTAACACCAACTTGGGCTATTCCAGGATTTAAAAAAACTGGTAAAGAGAGGGCCTAAAAAACCAATAACAAACAGTAAAACAACCGTCCAAGTCCTTTTTTTGCGCCCAATATTGCGCCCAATAACGGACAAATACATACACAAATTCAAACTAACTGTCAATGCCACCAAAGACCTTATCAAACTGATAAATCCTACCGCATAAAAACCATCAGTACAATCAATCACGACAATAGGTATCAGTACCGCCAGTAAAATTTGAATAAATAAGCCAGTCCAAAAGAAAGAACGAGTGCTAATAATGACCTTATACTTCGATAAAACAATGGCTAAGAAGAAAAGCAATAGCCCTGCCATAGTGTAAGTTTCCATTTTTGTAAAAAAATCACACTGCGCTTTTGAGAAAAAATTTAGGGCTTTATCTGCTTTATTTTCCAGAAAAACAGCCTTGTATCCGATATACACATACAAGTCAAGGAAATAGGACAAGCCAAAAAGAATCGTATAAATCAACTCTATGCCCTCTGGAAATTTTTGCTCCCGTTTTATCATTTTATTACAAGTGTTTAATGCTTATTATTTTGAAATATTTTGTAAATTTAAAAATATTTATTCATTTTTTAACAAAAAAAACATATATTTTATTTTAGCAAAAATAATAATTTTATCAATCAAAATTCATTACAATTAATTGACTATCAATAATTTATAATTATTTTTGAAATATTTTTGGCAGTGATTTCAAAAAATAAAATCTATGTTTTGCATGGTTTTGGCTTCAAAGATACTTTTTTATTTCGTACTTGATAGTTACTTTGTGACGCATCAACTGCGAAGCCATTTTGTTTTTGAAAATGAAGGGTTTAAACACGGAAAAAGAGTAAAATAAATTTGATAAATTTAGATTTATACTTCATCTTTGCACTGTACTTTTGTAATAATATGAAGAGTCCGACAAAATTTTTGTACATTAGAGAGTTGTGCGTAATGCAAGCAAACATACGTCTTAAAAACACCATAACATCATGAACAGAAATTATTTCGCTTGTAGCGTGGGAGAGCCAAATAAGGATTATTCCGATTGGAATCTTAAAAATTGTATTGATAATCAATGCTTTATTTTACACGAAAACACAAAACAAAAAGGCGATATTGCTGATATTAAAGTGGCGATATTTTACTTTTAAAGTATAATCACCATTTTATTGGCTATGGCAGAGCTACGTCTTCAGTTTTAAGTGATAAAGATTTCTCTCTTCCGAAAGATGAAGGCTGGGCATTGCGAATAGACGTTAATCGTTGGTACATGGGTAATTCTGTCCACTATTATGGGATAGGTGAAGCGGCCATGTCGGGCAGTAGTTACGCAACAGTAAAACCATTAGAAGAAGAATTTGCCAAAAAGAAAATAGAAGAAATCGCTTCGCCTTTTTAGAAAAAATTGTATCTTTGTTCCATAAACTTTATCTTTTCACACAATCCTATCATTTTTATAACTATGCGGACATTAAATGTTTCAATATCAGATATAGAGTATAATAAATTCGGCTTGCAAAATGATAGCCTGACTTTTACCGACTTTATAGACATTGTTAGCAAAGAATTGACCCGTCAAAATCTCAACAAGTGTATAGCACTTGCTGAAAAATACGGCATTTCAAAAATGACAATGGACGACATCACAAACGAAGTAAAAGCAGTAAGACGAAATGCAAAAAATCGTAATTGATACGAAT
>JANMGN010000421.1:0-4105 GCA_031374645.1 Chitinophagales bacterium
TTGGCATTGCCAACATAAAACTCTAAGTGATCTGTACCTTTTAGAGGAAAGGTATCTTGGGCAATAGAAGGACTTTGTTTGGTTAGAATTTCCATAAAAATATTTTATAAATTTGGTTGTATAATTTTTAAGTATTCAAATTTTTTGAATATCATTGTTTTTTTTGAATATCAACTCTTGCACTGCAACGCAAAGATACATATTTCTACGATTTAAAAAATTAGTTTTTCTCCAATAATAAATTATCTTATTTTATCATATAGAAAAAACATGATTTTGGAAGTAGCGAATTTTCGCAACTTTACATATTGAAATAAAAATTAACTATTAAAGTTTTGTTAAGACGAGCGTTAATTTTTAGCAAAAGTTAGTTATAATCATTAATCAGTTCGTATATTGTGTTGAAATTCAGATAGATATATAAAAAATTATACTTTAATATTTGTAAAAGGCATTTGTTCGGCTTGCCTTATTTCTACAAATTAAAAGTATATACATATAATTTTGGCATTATAATTGGAGTATATATAAAAGAATAACGGTAGTAAAATACTCAAAATTATTCTACTTATCTGGAGTTTTTTTAAGCTCCCAATTAATTGCTACTTAGTGTTTGTTCATAGTGTTTGTTTTTTGTTTTCCCTGCCGACATCCTCTGGCAGGGTTTTTTTTGTTATAGATAAACGTGAAAAAATACTCAAATACTCAATCTTCAAATCTTTAAATAAAATACTTAACTTATGGATTTACAATTTAACATAGACCAAATTCTCACGGTTAGTTTTACGCTTTTTGCGGTCATAGACATACTCGGAGCTGTACCGATTTTGATAGGACTAAAAGAGCGTTTGGGCGAAATCCATGTAGGCAAAGCTACGCTTGCTTCTGGATTTTTGATGATACTTTTTTTGTTTATCGGAGAAAGTTTTCTGGGCTTTTTGGGCGTGGACATACGCTCGTTTGCGGTTGCTGGCTCGATAGTTATCTTTTTGGTAGGCTTAGAAATGGTACTTGGTGTAGAATTTTTTAAAGAAGACCCTGGTATGCCTTCGGGTAGTATTGTGCCTGTTGCGTTTCCTCTGATAGCTGGTTCGGGAACGCTCACTACGCTCATTTCACTCAAACCAAATTTTGCGACGCAAAATATTTTGATTGGTATTATTGTTAATTTGGTTGTTATTTATCTGACACTTTTGTCTTTAAATTGGATAGAACGCATCTTAGGAAAAGCTGGACTTTTGGTCGTTCGTAAGTTTTTTGGCGTAATACTTTTGGCGATTGCGGTAAAAATATTTAAGAGTAATTTTGGTGTCTAATTGAAAATTTATTTTTTAATTTTTTGTTTTTTTAATTTTTTAATTTTATACACCTCACGGGTCTTCAAGACCCGTGAGGTATATAAAAATAAAAAAACAGGTTTTCTTACAGTTTCAAAAATTTAAAACGCTTTACTTCTCCTTCGTTTTTTGCTATTCCAAAATAACAGCCACTTTCTAAATCACTGACTTTCAATTGTTTATAATTATTTTTTGAAGCAAAAACAACTTTTCCAGTAGCATCAAAAATAGATATATCATACATTTTTTCGTCAGGAAAATAAATAAAATCGTTGGTCGGATTTGGAAAAACCTTCCAATTATTTGCCCCAAAAAGCTCTTCATTAGCCGTTTTTTTACAAATAACTTTGTTCAAATTTTTCCAAATTTCGTTGGCAAAAACAGTCGGAACTGGACTGCCGTCGTCATTTCCCATACGAACCACAATCAAGTTTTGAGAAGGCACAACGTGTAATAGTTGTCCATTTTTTCCCATTGCCGAAAACATATCGTCGGGTGCATTGGGTGTCAATTTTCCTTGAAAAATAAGCTGCGAAGTGGGCAACATATAAGATGCTTTTCCATTTAACCACCACAAATAACCGTAAGATTTATTCAAATTTTGAGAAGTATTTGTCATCGCTTGAAAATAAGTTTGGTCGCTCATAATAGACGTATTGTTCCATTTCCCTTTATTGAGCATCAGTAAACCAAAGCGTGCCATACTCCGAGGCGTGCTGACAAACACATTATTATCGTCGATTGGATAAAAATTTCCAGAAAAACCTGTTTGAAATTTCATTTTTGCAGTAATGTAGCTGTTCAAAGTTTGCCCCGTCGCTTTTTCAATTACTTTATCCAAAAGCGTATAAGGCGCATTGTGATATGCCCAACGAGTATTTGGGTCAGCTTTATATTGCAAGCAAGTGGGCAGTGTACAATTTTTGTTTGCAAGCCCATCGTCAAAACCAGTTGTCATCGTCAGCTGATTCAAAACTGTGATTTTAGCTTCTTGTATAGCCGTTTCACTCGACCAAGCATTGCCGAGATATTTAGAGGTCTTGTCATTGATATTGAGTTTACCTTCTTGCTGCGCCAAACCGACCACAAAACCAGTCAAAGATTTGCCTGCCGAAGCCCAATACCAAACGCTATCTTGCTTGAAAGTACCAAAATATTTTTCCAAAACAATTTTTCCATCCTTTAAAACAAGAAACGCTTTGGTATTTTTTTGTTCTAAAAAAAGATATAAACTGTCTATTTTGTCTTCGCACCAGCCCAAAGATTTTGGCGAAGTCGTTTCCCAAACATTGCCTGTAATCGGTGGAAAATAAGTATTTTGAGCAAAAACGCTTGAAATAATACAAAAAGCAATCAAAAAAGCAATAATTTTTTTCATCAAATAAGTTTTTATTTAGACTACAAATATAGGCAATGGTTTAAATAAAAAAGTAAGAGCTTAGTTGGCTGGTAAAACGGACTTTAGTCCGTTGCAATATACGGATTAGAATACCATAAAATACAATCATTTATAAATTGTCACGGACTAAAGTCCGTGCTACCTAAGTTAATACATAAAAAAAATCATAACATAATGCAAATTGCAGAGAGCCGTAGGTTCGACCTTGTTGTAGTGAACGTTAGCGCACGGAAAAAATAAACAAAAAAACAGTTGCGATGAGCCAACGCAACTGTTTCAAAAAAGCAATTATGCAAATTGATTGTGTTAAAAATTATTCTGCAAAATCTAATTAAACTTCTTTCCACAAAGATACAGTTTGGTTTAATGATAAAAAATATTATTTTTGCGTTATTTAATGCAAAAAATGAATTAAATGCAACTTCAACACATCAGATATTTTTTAGAATTGGCAAAACAACTGCATTTTTGGAATACTTCTGAAAAGGTTTTTATTACACAATCTGCACTGAGCCGACATATCAAAGCACTCGAAGACGAGCTTGGTTTTCGCCTTTTTGACCGTGATAAACGCAATGTAAAACTTACCGCCGCAGGTGTCGTGATGCAAAGAGAATGGGAGGGAATATTGTTGCAAATAGACAATATTCATCATCACGCAAGGCAGGTACATGAAGGAGAAATGGGATCTATCCGAATTGGGCATCCTGGTTCTATGACGCACTCAGCATTGCCTGAGCTGACTTTTTTGTTAAACCAAAAGCACCCCAAAATAAAGATAGAATTGATAGAAATGATGACCATAGATTTGGAAAAAGCATTGCTCGATTTTCAAGTAGATATTGGTTTCCGTAGAGAGATTTCTTTGAGTAACTCCTTGGAAACCAAGCATTTATTCTCAGAAAACTTTGCTTTACTTCTGCCGAATACACACAAGACAAAGGCAAAAAAAATGGATACTATTAAAGATTTTAAAGAAGAAAATTTTATTTTACCCAACCTTTCAAAATCTTCACAATACAATAAAGTTTTAAAAAAAATATTTGAAGATGCTGGTTTTATACCCAAAACACAACTGGCTTCTGAGTTCGGGACGACCATTATTAGCCTCATCGGGCAAGGATTAGGTGTTTCTATTATGCCGATTTCTTACAAAAAAAGTGCGCCTACAAACGTACAATTCGTAGAGCTTCCGAAGTACAATTCGGCTCTTTTTGCTCAATGGCGAAAAAACGACGACAATCCTGTTTTGCTTAATTTTATAAAAATATTAGAAACCTTTGATTTTGAAAGGTATGGAAAATAGCAATTATTTTTTGTATTTTTGCAGTAAGTAATTGGGCTAAAATAACCACAATTTTTTTAAAGG
>JANMGN010000454.1:0-2073 GCA_031374645.1 Chitinophagales bacterium
ATTCGACCTTGATTATCTGTTAATTTTAGAAGCAAGTCCATTTCTCTCTCCTCTGTTGTGAACAGTTTATCGGGTAGGACTTCAATTGAAACAGTCGCAATATCAATACCTAAGTGACTGATTACGAATGGTATAAAGACTTCATCAAGGTTTTCCTTGACTACTTTATCGAATATGTTACCTTGTTTTGATGTACTTTTTTTCTTCATATATCAAAGGTATAAAAAAAATTATGCTCACAAAAAATAGATTACTTTTTTTGAGTAATTTGTAATTTAGGAGACCGACAAATAAATAATAAGCCTGTCGTCGGCTATTTGAACGACTGCAGGCTTATGTTGTTCGCCGTTGCTTATTTTATTTATTCATTTTCAAGGTTTTAGGATAAGAGCTCAATATCTACTTCTCGAAATATAATAAGAAGATGTATAATCTCCTTGTAATACCTCTGTTCCTGCGTAATTTGCCCCACAAGCCGATGCTGCAATTCTATAAGAACCGCTTGAAAGTGTAACGCTTCTTGTTTCGCCTGCTGGAATTTCTATCATTCGTACATTTCCACCACTATATCTTACAGTCAATTCACAGCCTGTATCATTTTTTATTGAAATTGACGAATTTGAAGAGTAACTGCTACCTATTCTTTCAAATGACGGCAATTGTCCCGTTGATTTATCCCCAAAAATTTCATCGACTTCTAATTCAATAATTTTTCTTTTTATTGATTTAGATTGAGTATAGTTAGGGTAATCCTCTAAAAAGGTTTTCCAAGTTGATGATGAATTTGTTTGTTTTGCATATTCATAGGCTTTTTCTTCATTCAAAATTTTTAACTCTCTTAATCTCATCTTCGCAGAATTAGCAAATTTCCCACGTGGATACTTTTCTAAATAATTATTTGTACTGTACAATTCTTGTGAATTTAGTGCATTATTCCAACCTTCTTACTCGTCTAAAATATTAATGAGAACTTTTGCTTCTGCTGCTTCTGGTCTATCACTATGTCGCGAAACTAATTCATTTAGTTTTGATTTCGCACTTGGTATATCTCCTGCATCCGCAAATTTTTTTGCGTCCGACAGTAAATTGGTTGCACCAAATTTGACTTCTTCTAATTGTTTTTGTAAGGCATTTCGTTCTTGTTCTGCTCTAATACGTTCATTGTCAGAACCGCAAGAAGTTAGAAATGCGATAAAAATAAGTGTAAAAAGAAACTTTTCCATTTTTTATTTGTCGTTTAATGTTGCAGTATGTAAAATATATAAATTACTCGTTATCAGTTGTTTAGATGGCTTTGCTTTCCGCTAACGTGAGCACTGCCGTAGTGCCGACGTTTAGGAGGCATTATCGGCAGTGCATTGATGGGCGATTTTACTCTTGTTCTTTGTGTTTAGTTATAATTTCTTTTGTACGTTCTTCTGTAATGTTTAATGATTTTGCTATAATCGGAATTGGCACACCATTTTCATAAAATCCAATTACAGCCTGTGTTTCTTTTTTGTTTTCTCCCTTTTCAATTCCTTTTTCAATTCCTCTTTCCTCAGCTAATTCTTCCCTACCTCTTTCGTCTTGTTCTCGCATACTTGCATTGTCATAAGCAATCAATTCTTCTTTTTTCCACGAATGCTTATCTGCTTCTTTATAGGCGGTCATTAAGCCTTCATCTTCGATGTCGTCAGGAATAACTTCTAATTTTTGTGCGTGTTTGATGAAATAAGTCCATTTATCAACCATATCAAATAACTCATGTTTCTTTTTCTTAAACTTAGTCAGTTGAATAAATCTGTATTGAATACCATCTAAAATACATTCGCCTGTTTCTTCTTCAACGGTAAAATGCTTTGCAAGGTATTGTTTGCCAAATCCAACACCAAAATTGAGTATTCCAATAAAAAAAGTAGGTTTGAGTTTTATATAATCTTCTCCTTTATCAATTTGCATAGAGTAATCTCTGGCAGTATAATATTGTACTCGACTTTCAAAACCTTTTAAATCTGCGACTTGCATTTCTACTACAAATTGTCGATTTTTTTGGTCAGTTGCACGAACGTCAATTATACTCGCTTTTTCTCC
>JANMGN010000474.1:0-7177 GCA_031374645.1 Chitinophagales bacterium
GTTTTGCTGATGGTGGCGATTTTACGTTTGTTTTTGTGGGCGATTTTTCAAAAGCTCAAAATATGGTCGGTATTTTTAATAAATATATTGGTAATTTGCCAAAAGACGATAAAGGAGAGTTTTGTAAGTTTTTGCCTACAAGTTTGAAAAAAATACCTGATTACAGGCTGCAATTTAACCGAACTAGTTCAAAGCTAATTCATTACGAAGATACAATCTCATATAATGCAGAAAATATTCTTGATTTATTTTACATGAGTAAATTATGTACTGTAAATTTAGATACAAATATGAGGCATAAAGATGACGGCTACTCGATACATACGGATTTTAACATAGTACATTACCCCTTGTCTAAGTTTTCTTTTGACATAAATTACACAGCATTTTCAAGTGAAAATATAAAAATGCTACCCGATTTGATAGAAACAAAAATTAAAACTATGCAAGAAAAATCATTGACAATAAAAGAAATAAGTAGTTTCAATAAATATTTTATAAATAGCTTTGAGGAGCGTTACAATCCTAACGATTATTATATTGACTATCTTACTCAAAATATTATGGAAGGTTTGGAGCTGGATAAACTTTTTAAACGAGGCGAATTGGAGGAATATCTGAAGACTTTTACGCCTGAGAAAATACAAGCATTGGCAAAAAGATACTGGAATGTGAAGCGAAGAACGAAGATTTCACAGTAGGATTTTTGAAAAATAAATGCTTTAAAATAGTTTTTTTGAATAAAAATATTTATATTTGTTTTAAAAATTATCATAAAGAATGACACTAAATTTAGAAATTCCACAAGCAATAGAGCAACAACTGCTTCAAGAAGCCAATTTACAAGGTATAAGTTTGGATAATTACTTAGTACAAGTTATAAAAAGAGCCATTAAAAAACCTATTTCCAATGGAAAATTATCAGAATCTCAATTATTAAAAAAGATAAATTTGGATATTTCAGAAGCAGAATGGGTTGATTACAAGCAACTTACTGTATTGCTTCGCACTGAAAAATTGAATGAAATCGAACACCAACGTCTAATTTTTTTAGGCAATAAAATTGAGTTAGCAAATGCAGAGCGTTTTAAGCATTTAATCAAATTAGCAAAACTGCGCAATGTTTCTTTGGATAAATTAATGGAAGATTTAGGTATAAAACCTATTGAAATATGAACAAAGCGACAAAAAAAGCTGTCCAAGAACGTGCTAAACATTGCTGCGAGTACTGCTTATCTCAAGCGAAATTCTCGGCTGACACTTTTGCTATTGAGCATATTATTCCTCGAATTAAAAATGGAAATGAAAATTTAGAGAATCTTGCTTTTGCTTGCCAACGCTGCAATAATCATAAATATACAGCTACTCATTCACTCGATTCTGCCACAGGGCTAATTGTTTCGCTGTACCATCCGAGAACTGACATCTGGCAACAACATTTTCAATGGTCTGATGATTTTACTGAAATTTTAGGAATTAGTCCAAGCGGGCGAGCAACAGTTCAGAAACTACAGCTCAATCGTCAAGGTCTTATCAATTTGCGTCAAATTTTTGTTCAAGTTGGACTTCATCCACCCTACTAAGCAATTCAATTTACAAACCAATCAAATCTTATACCCGTTCAAAAAGTCTTTGACATTCATTCGTTTTTTTCCTTGTAATTGTAGTTCCAAAAGATGAATAAAACCGTCTTTTGTGGCTATTTTCAAGTAGCTTTTATTGTCAGAATGAAAAGAACCGCTTGCAAAATCGTGTTTTTCAAGCTCGTAATCAGCAGCATTGATTTTCAAAATCAAGTCATTAAGTTTTGTCCAAGCCGTAGGGAAAGGCGCAAGACCTCTGACGAAATCGAATACTTTTTGGCTCGGTTGATCAAAGTTTATTTCGCAATTTTCAAGAAAAAGTTTCGGTGCTTTCGAGGCTTTTGAATTGTCTTGTGGTGTGAGTTGATAGTCGCCACTTTCTATTTTTTTTACCGAAGCCAATACAGTTTCCGCACCAATTTGCATCATTCTATCGTGGACAGCGCCTGTATTTTCTTTCGCTCCGATGCTCATTTTTTGGGTCATTAAAATATCTCCTGTATCTATTTCTTGCTGCAAAAAAAAGGTCGTAACGCCCGTTTCTTCCTCTCCATTTATCACAGCCCAATGAATAGGAGCAGCACCTCGATAGGCAGGTAAAAGCGAGCCATGAAGGTTTATAGTTCCCAAACGAGGCATATTCCAAACCATTTCGGGCAGCATACGAAACGCCACAACTACCTGTAAATCAGCATTTAATGATTTTAATTCGGCTAAAAAATCTTCATTGCGCAGTTTTTCTGGTTGTAAAACACGAATGTTATTTTCTACGGCATATTTTTTCACAGCGGACTGCAAAAGTTCTTTTCCACCACGTCCACCGAGCTTGTCGGAAGCCGTCACTACGCCTACCACATTGTAGTTATTTTGCACCAAAATATCTAATGACGCCACCGCAAAATCGGGCGTTCCCATGAAAACTATGTTCATAAAAGTTTTTTACAAAGTAATCCTCAAAAAAAATAGTTATTGAACCAATTTTCCAATTTTGCTCCAAATGTGATCTACTGGAAAATCTGCCTCTATCACAATAGGTTCATTTTTAATAGGATGAATAAATTCCATACGTTCACAGTGCAAATAAATGGCACGTTCGTTACGAGATTTTTCCTTCGCTCCGTATTTCAAATCTCCTACAATCGGACAACCTAATTGTGACAATTGTACTCGAATCTGATGCTGACGACCCGTATGTGGATTTATTTTTAATAAAAAATAGCCATCTAAATCGCCTATCAATTCGTAATCCAAAGTTGCTAATTTTGCGCCTTCGTTGCGTTTGCTTTGAAAATCGTAGGAGTGAACGATGTTTTTTACGCTGTCTTTGAGTAAATAATGCTCCAAATGCCCAACATAAGGTTCAGGGCGCATACGAGAAACGGCATAGTATGTTTTTTTGACTTTTTGCTCTGCAAAAAGTTTATTCATACGCTCCAAACCTTTGCTCGTACGTGCAAAAATAGTTGCACCACTCGTCGGTCTATCCAAACGATGAATGATACCAAGAAACACATCTCCTGGTTTATCGTATTGTAATTTGATGTATTTTTTGACAACATCTGCCAAAATATCATCGCCTGTATCGTCTTTTTGCGCCAATGCTCCCGATGGTTTATTGACTGCAATAAAATGGTTGTCTTCGTAAATTACCTGAAGTTCTTCTAATGTCATTTTAAAATTTTGGACAAAGGTAAGAAAAAAAGTTGTTTAATTTTCAACGTGTGGCGATTTCGTAGCGATAAAAAATAAATGGGTCGGGTTTTGGGGTAGAAACTGCAAATTTTGAATCGTTATCGCTGTACCATTCCCAACTCAATATTCGCATAATTATAAAGTTCTCAGCTCTTCCATGATTTTGGTAAAACTTTCAAGTTGAAACCCGTGAGGTCTTAAAGACCTCACGGGTTGGTAAGTATTCATCAAAAAAAACGCTCTACAATTTGACATCGTAGAGCATTTTTTTTATTTTTTTACCACAAATAAATTGGCAATTCCTTTATTTTTTATGTTGCGTGCCGTTTGTGATGCGGCATCCATTGAAACCTGTTTGCTTACCACTACACGGTAAAAACGAATATCATCCACGTACTCCACAGTTGTTTCTTGCAAACCTTTATTTAAAAGTTTGACTTGTTGTTCTATCGCATTTTTTTGGTCGTTGAACGAACCTGCCACTATCCAAAACGTACCATTTGGGTCACTTGATGTGAGTATTGGGTCGCTTGCTCCGCCATTGCTATTTCCACCGTCTGCAATAGCTGGCCCACCAACTTTTCTTCCTGGCATCGGGTCTGTATATTCTGGTTCTTTATCGACTACTCTGATTTCAGCATTACTCGCACTTTGCGTAATCATAACTTCCGTACGGCGGTTGCGCTGATGGTCATCTTCGGTACATTCTACTGCATCAGCACACTGATTTCTCAATTTGTGTTCACCGTAGCCACGTGCTGTCATACGATTTTTAGTAACGCCATGCTCTACCAAATAACGGACAACACTTTCTGCACGACGCTGCGAAAGGTCATCA
The DNA here is from genome assembly GCA_031374645.1 of Chitinophagales bacterium. Taxonomy (GTDB): domain Bacteria; phylum Bacteroidota; class Bacteroidia; order Chitinophagales; family Saprospiraceae; genus CANHEE01. Next base: position 4,114 of record JANMGN010000474.1, read on the forward strand.
TTATAAGCATCAGAACCACGGCAATCTGTATGCGAACCCAACTCGATTTCTACCTCAGGGTAGGCATTCATGACAGTTACCAAAGCCTCCAAATCACGTTTTGCATCAGGACGAAGCGAAGCATCATTGAAGTTATAATATACGTTAGTCAGTTCAAAAATACGTCCTTTTGACAAAGGAGAAACGACTTCTTTGATTTTCGTTTCGTAAGTATATCCCTTTGGAATTTTGCCGTTAGGCGTTTCAAAAGTGCTTACAATAGGGTCGTGATTGGGTTTATTTGCAGCAATAGCGTATTTTTTGCCAGGTTTTGCAGCAAAAGTATATTTTCCTTCCGAATCTGTTTTGACGGTCTGCGTTTCGCCAGTTTCTGGGTCAGTAATCGTAACCAAAGCACCTGCAACAGGTAATCCACGGTCATTTTTCAAAATACCTTCCACCATATCGCCTTGACCTTTTTCCAAGTAGACATAATAAATATCTTTACCTGTTTTAGTATTGATAATCAACTGTTTAGGATTGTAACCGTCTTTCGCTACATTAACTAAATAATCGCCTTCTGGAACTGAAAAAACAGCTTTACAAGTAGAATCTGTTTTTAAAATTGGGTTGGCTTGCTCTCCTGCGATGTCCAAAATACTGGTCGTTTCAGATGTTTTTGATAAATCCATAACGTCCACATTTGATACGTTGGAGTATTTCACAGAAGCGTCTACGATGGGAGATTTATCCGCATTATCCAACACACAGATTACAGCAGTTTGCTTCTTTTTAGGATTTATAATTGGTTCGGGACTTGAAAAACTATAAATATCGTCTGTTCCATTTCCTCCTACCCTATTAGAAGTAAGGTAACCATTTTTGCGATCAAGGTCGAGAATCATACCGAAATCATCTGTTTCCGTATTGAAAGGTGTACCCATATTCACAGGTTCAGCAAAATTTTTACCTTTGTCTGCGAGTGCATAATAAATATCCAAACCACCTAAGCCATCTTTGCGTCCATCAGAACCAAAAAGCAGTGTACCATCAGCATGGATAAAAGGAAAACCTTCATTTTTATCCGTATTGATAACTTTACCTGCATTTACTGGTTCGCCCCAATCTTCACCGATTTTGGTAGATACCCAAATATCATAAGCACCTAATCCGCCTGGGCAATTCGAGCTGAAATATAGTTTTTTACCATCCAAAGAAAGTGTAGGATGGCGATATGCGTACTCGCCTCTGTTGAAAGTTAGCTTTTTAGGTTCAGACCATTTATCGCCTACTTTGTGAGCCGTATAAATTTGCTGACGTGCGCTTCTTTCTTTTGTTTCTGTACAAATTACTTGTGTCAGTTTGTCGCCTTCTGAGTTATTGCGTGAAAAAAAGACGTTTTCAGTCGTTTTATCAAAACAAAGTGGTCCTTCGTGAAAAAGACTGGTCAGTTCTGTGGCGTAAATTTCTGGTTCATTGAGCGTTCCTTTCGGCCCACGACGACCAATTTTGATAGCGAAAGTTTGCTCGCTAATTTTTTTATCTTTGATTTTAGTATTATTTTCTTTTTCAGGATTACTGGAAAGAAAAACTACGCCATCTTCAAAAAAAGTAGGGCTAAAATCCAACTTTGTTGTATTGATGGTTCTTTCATTGCGAAGTTCCACGTTTTCGTGATTCACAATGCCAGTATTTTGTGCGTAGCTAAAGATTGCGTTACTTAGTGCAATAGCTACGATAGTGAGTGTTTTTGTTGTATTTTTCATTGAAAAATAAAATTTTATAAGTTAGAATATTTCATTTTGAGAAATATACCATAAAATAATACTAAATTATGCGATTACTATATGACGATTAGGTAGCCGAGCTAAAATAACCGATATTAGATAATTTTTTTTAAAAGAAAAAACGAGGATTATCAAATTTACCTTTTACAGTATTTGGATCACGTAAATCGTAACGAACAAGAGCCTCGATACTTCCTTTGTTTGCGGCTGACAATTTATTGACAGAAAGGTCATACGAAAGTCCGATACCCAAACGGTCAAGTGCTTGGATGTAAGCAATAATATCTGCACCTTCACTTTTTGCCTGACTATCTAAACGATAAGAGCCACCAATATGAAATTTTTTCATAAAAATAAACATCACATTCGCATCAACGCTCATTGGTACATTTTTCACATAACGAACACTAACGGCTGGTTTTAACTGTACTTTGCTTGAAATTGGCAACAATGCGCCCATCATAGCATAATAGTGGCGAGATTGCAATGCTGCATTTGCGCCCAAACCATTTTCGTAAATATTCGGAACAGAAAGTCCTACGTAGAAATTTTTGTAATCAAAATATAAACCTGCGCCTACATTTCCTCTTGTAAATGATGTTTGATCCACGCTTGTCAAAGAAACGTCATTTGTAATTCCATCACGGATGTATAAAGCTGGGTCGCTAAAGTTATAATTATAGCTTCTGTAAACACCGCTGATACCTAAGCGCAAACTTGTTTTTTTAGTATGTACCAAAGCGTACGAATAAGCCAAATTTCCTATCATATCACGTTGAATACCAATAGTATGACGTGATAATTGCACACCAAGACTTGCTCTTGTACCGCCCATCGGTGTATCGAAATTAACCAATTGCGATTGTGGTGCACCTTTGTAGGTTATCCACTGATTACGGTAAAGTGCCATCACAGAAGGGACTTCACGTGCGCCTGCAAAAGCAGGATTGTACATTATTTTGTTGTACATAAACATCGTATAATGGTTTTCTTGCTGTGCAAAAACACGCATTGATGTCAAAATTATTGCGAGGATAAATATATTTTTTTTCATTGTAAAAGATTATTAGAAGCCCCATCTAAATCTTCCCTGCCCCATCCCGACCTTCCCAAAAAGGGAAGGAGAAAAGAGGAAGACTTTAATGTGCTGGAAATGAATGAATTATTTAGTATTTGAATACTTTGATTATTAACCTTGACAGGGTTTTGAGCCCTATCAAGGTTTAAGTCTTTTCACGTTTTTTATCTTAAAATAGAAATAAAACCTTTGTAAAGCGGCGCATCATCAGAGATTTTGA
>JANMGN010000498.1:0-8773 GCA_031374645.1 Chitinophagales bacterium
CAACTTCATTCCTAAAATAAAGCTGAATATTTACTGTACTATCGCAGCCGCCTGCTACTTTTATAATTTCAGAACCTGTCGGATTCGTAATGTCATATTTTTTTCCGTTGATGGTTAAAAAATCTTTTTGACAAAGCGTATCCGTCAAATTACCAGAAATTTGATTTTCACTAACCGTCACAATTGTTTCTCCTTTACAGCCATTTGCATCTGTAACAGTCACTTTATAATCGCCTGCTTTGCTTACAGAAATCGTAGATGTGGTACTGTTATTATTCCATTCGTAAGAAGAAAACGTTCCATTCACGCCCAATGTAGTAGGTTTTCCTGCACAAATAGCCGTTGAACCAGTGATATTAGGTGTTGGATTAGGATTTTTTACCACGTCGATAGAAGCTGTACCTTTACAACCCGAAGCAGAACTTACACTGACTGTATATGTACCACTTTGGTCTATTTTTAAGAAATCCTTTGTTGATGTATCAGACCACTCATACGAGAAATAAGTAGCATCTAAACTCAACGTTACAGTATCACCTTCGCAAAAATTCGCTTTTCCAACTATGGAAGGATTGAGTGAGTTTTTAATCGAAACCGATTTTGAAGTGCTTGCCGAGCAACCTTCTTTGGTAGTAACCGTTACGCTATAAAGTTGCGTATCACTTACTTCTATCGTGTCAGTTGTTTTTCCATTTGACCATTCATATTTTTCATATTTTTCAGTCAATTTAAAAATTGCTTTTTCTCCTACACAAATGGTATTCGGAACATCTATCACAGGAACAGGCGTAGGAGTTACTTTTACTTTTACGCTGTCTGTTACAGAACAACCTTCGAGATTGGTAACAGTTACAATGTATGTTTTTCCAATTTTTGTACTTATAAAAGGCACATCTTCGCCCGACGACCATTTATAAATAGCAGAACCAGCATCTGCCTTTAAAATGACTTCACCACCGCTACATATTGTAGTATCATTGCTTAAAACTAAAATAGGTTTTAAGTTTTTAATAATTTTTATAGAATCTATACCAGTACATTTTCCATCGGAAACAGAAACAATATACGTACCTTCTTTACTTACTAAAATCTTATTAATGGTTTCTCCTGACGACCATTTGTAACTTTTAAAACCTGTTGCTGCCGTTATGGTTATAGTATCGCCTTCGCAAAAACTACTTTTTCCTGTGATTGCAGGTTTTGGGATAGGATTTACAACGGTCGTAACTTCGGCTGTTGCTACACAATTTGCAGCATCTGTCACTGTTATTTTAAAAGTTCCAGCTTTTGTAAAAGTAATACTTTGATTTAAGCCCGTAGGATTCCAATTGTAACTTTGGAACGGAATATCTGTTTTTAAAGTACCTGTTTCGCCTTCGCAAATCGTAATATCGCCAACGATATTTACCACAGGCGCAGGATTTTCAGTAACAGTAGCCGTTGCTGTTCCTGAGCAAGTGCCATTGGAAACTGTTACAGAATAAACACCTTTGACCGATACGTCAATCGTTGCAGTTGTTGCATTCGTACTCCATTTATAGCTTGAAAAACCTGTGCCTGCACTCAATGTTGTTTTTCCGCCTGGACAAAAATTCTTTGGTCCTGTAATGACTGGCGCAAGTGCCGAAGCTGACGTTATCGTAACACAATTAGTTCCTTTACAATCTTTTGCATCAGTTACAGTCACGCAATACGTTCCAGTAGTATTAAATACAGCTGTTTGATTGGTGCTGCCACTTGACCAATTGTAAGCACTATAAATGCCAGCATCTAATGTCGTATTTCCGCCTGCACAAATGGTCGTACTTCCACCAATAATTGGTGTAGGTTTGTTATTTTGAGTAATGTTTACACTTTTTGTAGCAGTACAGCCATTTGTATTACTAACCGTTACGGAGTATGTGCCAGTTCCTGTTACTGCCAAAGAAGGCGTAGTAATATTTCCTGTCCAATTATAATTGTTAAATGTTGGTGTAGTGGTCAAAGTTGGTGCATTACCTTCACAATATTCTGTTGGCGCATTTATTGTAAAAGTTGGTGGCGTTTGTAAGGTAACAGTTACCGTAGCTATTGCTGTACAGTTATTTGCATTTGTTACTGTTAGCCCGTAAGTACCTGCCGTATTGACTGTGATTGAGCTGCCTACTTCTCCATTAGGCGACCATTTGTAAGAAGAAAAATTAGCTGACGAACTAAGTGTAGTTGATGCACCTGGACAAAAACTTTGTGTTCCATTTATAGTAACAGTCACATTATCTGTTCCAATATTTTTGCTTGTTGTAGCCGTACAGCCGTTTCCGTCTGTCACGACCAAGGTATAGTTTCCTGCACCGACTGTTGGGCTTGCGCCTGTAACAGAAGTGGGTGTCCAAGCATAAGTGCTAAAAGACCCACCGCCAACTGTTAGCATTGTAGTTGAGCCACTACAAACTGACGCTGCACCAGAAATAGTAGGCATAGGAGCAGCCCAAAGATTAACTGTTTTTGTGTCTTTTGCAGTACAACCATTTGCATCAGTAACTGTAACAGTATATGTACCGTTTGGAACAGTTACGCTATTTGTTGCATTATTATTATAATCCCATTTGTAAAGCGAAAAGCCAGTTGGCACGCTCAATGTAGTTGGAGTTAAAGGGCAGACTTGTGAAGCACCTGTAATACTTACATTTACAGCAGGAAAAGCATTGACAGTAAAACTTACAGAGCCTGTACAACCACTTGAATTGCTGACAGTTACGGTATATGTTCCTGTTGCGGTTATTGTTGCCAACGAAGTAGTTGAAATCGAAGTGTTAGAACTATTCAGCCAATTATAAGTGCTAAAAGTCGGTATATTTGAAATACTCAAATTGGTTGAACCACCGCTACCGCAAATAAAAGGGTTTCCAACCAAAGTAGGCGTTATGGGTACACTTACATTGATTACTTTGGTATTTATACCTGTACAGCCTTGTGCATTAGTAACTGTAACACTGTATGTACCTGTACCAGAAGTTTGGAGCGAAGCATTTGAACCAACAATAGTACCATTATATGCCCAACTATAACCAGAAAATCCACTTGGAGAAACTGTTAAATTAGCATTTACACCAGCACAAAGTGTAGCAGGTGCGTTAATTGCTGGAGTTGCACCTTGCTGAACAGTTATGACCGCTGTTGCCGTACAAGAAGACGAGGTTGGTGTGAACGTGAGTGTATAATTTCCGTTTAGACCTACAGAGAGAAAATTTGTTCCGAGTACATTTGTACCTAATAACCATGTACCAGATGTTTGTCCGCTTACAAAAAGTGTATTTAAGTCTAAAGTTACACCCGCACAAATTGTTTTATTCATCAAAACAGGTGCAGCGGTAACATTTACAGTAACATTTGTAGGCGCACTAGAGCAAGTAGGCGCAATGGCTAATGCTCCTGTGAGTGTATAAGTGTAAGTTCCAGGCGTTGTTGGTGCTGTTGCAGGAACAGAATAAGGTAAAGTGCCTGGGCCAAAAGTACCCGCAGAATTAAAGCTATTCGGGCCTGTCCATGTATAAATAGCAGGAAATGGCAAAAGTGTAGAAGTTCCAGGCAATGGAAAAGGCGCACCAGTATTAATACTCGAAACGGTTAGGTTAATAGATTGTCCAGCGCAAGCGCTTATTGGCGTTGCTAAATTCGGTGTTGAAGGTATTAAAAAAGAAGTAATGGTAAAATTATCTACCCAAGTGCAGCCACCATCTGTTACAGTTACAGCATAATCACTTACCGTCTGTAATGTTGGAAATGTTGGCGATGGTGCAGTAGCATTTGGCGTTGGACTTGTTGTCGAACTCAGTCCTAAGCCTGACCATAGATAAGTTGCTCCTACCGAAGGTGGTGGAACTCCTGTTACCAAAAGTGGCGTTGTTAAACCAGAGCAAACGGTTAAGTCAGGTATTGGCGTAAATGAAATATTACTTACTACCAAATCCGTAGTAGCTGAGACTATTGGGCAACCTGCTGGTGTTGGCGCAAGCGTCACAGCATAAGTTCCTGCCGAATTTGCAGTGACAGAAGAGAGGATAGGATTTTGGGCAGATGTATTGTAGCCATTAGGACCAGTCCAATTGTATATAAAAGGTGGTGTTGGATTAAGATTTGTTGGCGAAAGCGTTGCTGTCAAATTTACCGTAGAACCAGCACATTTAGGCCCATTATTGTTTGCTGTGATTGTTATTGGTTGTACTAAAAAAGCTACACGAGCAAAAAAACTACCACCATTTGGCGTAAAATCTAAGCCTTGAATGTCTATTTTTGAATTGTTATTTAAAAAACCTTCCCAGATTACAGTATTGGCAACTTGACCAAAAGTATAAGAAGGCGAGGTATATTCGGGCGTTCCATCGCCATTTGTATCTACGATTACTTTTAAAAAATCATCGTAATCTTTTACAAATATTTTATAATAAGCACAAGTAAAACACGATTTTTTTGCCCAAAAACTAAAACCGTCAGCAGCCGTAGGGCAACCTGAGTAACCCGTAGCATTTGAAATAGGGTCTTGTAAATTTGCTAATTCATTGCCTGTATCGAACATAAAACTTCCTGCTCCAACCACCGTAGGAGGAGTTGGACTGACACCTACAACAGGGTCGTCATTGGTAACGTAAGAGCCTTTAAAAGTAGTAGGTGCTGTAAAATTTAGAGTATTTCCGCTGCCTTCGTAAGCCAAAACGTTCCAAGTACCGCCGCAGCCATAACCTGAGGGAGGAGTTGGTGGAGTACAAGCAAAAGGCGGTGGCGGAAAGCAATCACCAGGATTTACAATTTGACCTCCTGTTTTAATATTTACGCCGTTTCCTGATGGAAAAGTCGCTCTATCGTAAGTAGAAGATACAGTACAACCACCTCCGAAGTCAATCGTAAATGTTCTTAAACAATTGCTTGAACAACCCGCTTGCCCATTGACAAAAAAACCATTTGTACCGCCGCCATAGTTACCAGACAATACATAGATAGGACCTGTACCGCAATAGGCTGCTAAATTAGGTGTTGGCAAACTTGTAAGCCCTACACTACTTGGAAAAGCGATTACTTTGGAGTTAGGGGGAATAGGATTAGGCGCTGCCACAAAAACGTTCGGAGAACAAAGACCAACGTACGTATTTAGTGCATTAGTTATACTGAGGTTTCCTGCAAAATTAGATGCTGTCGTTCCAACCGAGCTACCTACCATACTCAAATTACTTGGAGTATAAGCACTTGTGCCTGTTGTGAACATAACAAATTCTGTTTCTCCTTCGTTACCACAAGCGTCAATCAGCACCATGTCAATAGAAGGATTACTTGGTCCGCAACCTGAAACATTCCATGTTGCTTGTGCTACAAGGATATTTTTTACTAAAAAAGAAAAAACAATAAGAGCAAATATTTTTTTCATCGAAAAAAGTTTTAGATTTTGTCACAAATGTAGCACAAAAATAAATATGAAAAACTTATTTTTATCCTATAATTTGATACTTAACAAAAACTTTAATTGAATCACGAAAATATGACTTTCATTTGTCACAAATAGAAGAAAAATAAGCAAAATTTTAACCTGGACCAAGGAGCGCAAAACCAAGCATCACAGAAGCTATCAGTACAAAAAGTAAGCCAACAGACTGCACAACATAGTAAATTCCTTTGACAAACGGATTGGTAGAATTTTTAAAACTGTCAACCAAAATATCTATTTTGTCTTTTGGACGATTTTTATCAGCCAATTGTTTTGCTTCTAATTCTACTTTGCGCCGTGTTTCACTCTGTAGCAATTGACCGCAATCTACGCAGTAATCTACCTCTTCGTTCCAAGTTCGGCATTTTGGACATTTTACAAGATTGGACATTTTTTATTTTATTTTTATTTGCAAAAGTAATACAAAAATTACGTTTGGAGCATTTTTTTACAAAAAATATCTTTTGAGTAAATGGGCTAAAATAACCACAATTTTTTTAAAGGTCACGAAGAAGTCCTTGGGGAAGCCATTGTAAAAACAACAACGTAACTTCTCTATAATCAGCTAGTTATATTATTTTTACAATGATCAAAAAACTGTCAATTATTTCTATACGCCTGCTCATGTAACACATCGTCAGATTATACGTTTTAAAAACAATGAAGTTTACAAACCATATCACAGGCGCATTTACAGGTATTCCGCACAAAATTTGGATGCTCTCTTTTGTTAGTTTTATCAATAGAAGTGGTGCGATGGTCATTTGTTTTTTAACTTTGTACTTGACCGAAAAATTACATTTTTCACTGATAGATGCAGGCTACATGATGTCTATGTATGGCGTAGGTGCAATAGTAGGCGCATATTTTGGCGGACAATGGACAGACCGCTTTGGTTACCACAAAGTCCAATTATTGACTTTAATCGGGAACGGAATTGTACTTTTAGTATTGCTTTTCCAACGTAGTTTTTGGGCTATTGCTACTACCCTATTTGTCTTAAGTATCGTTTCGGAAGCTTTCAGACCAGCCAATTCGGTGTCTATCAGAGCCAATAGCGATGAAAAAACGCTGACCCGTTCGTATTCGCTTTTGCGTGTTTTGGTCAATTTGGCAATTACTTTTGCGCTTTCCGTAGGTGGTTGGCTCATTACGTATGGTTGGGAGTTTATATTTTGGGCAGATGCTTTGACTTGCTTTGCGGCGGCGGCATTTATTTATTTTTACATCCCTGAAAATAAACAAAATTTGCCTAAGAACACGAAACAAAGAGAGTTTGAAACAACAAATTTATCGCCTTACAAAGACCTTCGTTTTCTATTTTTTACTTTTCTGACTTTTTGGGCAGCTATGGTTTTATGCAGATTTTATGGACAGTACCGCCATTTTTCAAGCAAATATACCATTGGAACGAAGCCCAAATCGGCGTAGTTTGTGCCATAAATGGTTTTGTAGTGATGTTGGTAGAGCTTCCGCTGATATTTAGTATAGAAGGCAAACGAAAAAATCTTTGGATGGTTCGTTTGGGACTTTTGCTCTATGCGATGTCGTATTTATCTTTTGTTTTACCTTTTTCAAATGTACTTTTGCCAGCCGTTTTGTACATGATATTTGTTTCGTTTGGAGAAATATTTGTCATGCCATTTAGTACGACTTGGGTTACGAAACAAGCTCCTGACAATATGCAAGGAAAATATTTGGCACTTTATATTATGGCGTATTCGGCTTCCAATATTTTTGCGCCATTGGTCGGCACGCAGATTATTGATAATTATGGCTATCCAACTTTGTGGTACGCCACTTCGATAACCTCGCTTTTGACCTGTGTAGGATTTTTTTATTTAGAGAGAATTCGACCGTAGAGACAAGGCATGCCTTGTCTCGCCAAACAAAATATGCCTTGTCTCGCCAAACAATACATAAGTTTTCACACAAAATTTTGTTATCCCTATTTTTTAGTTTTATCTTGCGCCTTTGATTGTGTTTTGCAAAGTAGCTAAGAATTTAGCTGCACATAAAATCAAGTAAAGGATTAAAAAATAATGGATAAAATAAAAATTGCTTTTACGCAAAATTGGCAAAAAGAATACGTTTCGGAAGCCCTAAAAGAAAAAAATAGCGGATTAGATTTTTTAGCTCAAACCGCTGATGATGAAAAACAAGCGTGGTTACTTCTGGAACAAGGCGAATGTGATGCTATTTTTGTAAATATGTCGAAAACACCAATGCAACTACCTGATAATCTGATAATTACAGCAGTTTCAAAGCGTTTTTCTCCACAATATGAGTTACTTATAAAAAAAGAAAAACAATCGAAAAATCGTTTATTAGACTTGGCGGCTGATGCAACTATTTTTGTAACGGACGAATGTTTGCCTTTTTTATTAAAAGAAATATCAAGCAATTTTGTTTTTTCAAACGAAAAAACAACAAGCGATGCCCTAATTTTGCCCGCTTACGAAGTCGAGAAAAATAATATCCCGACCAAAGACTGGGCAAGCACTACTTTAAATCCACGTGAATTTATGCCAGCCGCTGCACAAGGTGTCTTCGCTTATGTTTGTAACAAAAACGATGTAGAAACAAGGCGATTTTTGAAAAATCTACACTACTCAGACAGCAGCGAACTAACCAATATCGAGCGTAGCTTTGTAAAACTAAATGAAGGTAAAATTTGTGCGGCTTATTGCGAAAAAGATAAAATGGACAATTTTCATCTTTGGGTGGCGGTCGTGCAAGAAAACGGAACAGTCACAAGTGCAAGAGCTTCTACGAGTACAAAAGTTGGTTTGGCAGAGGCGGCTATGAAACGGATTTTGGAGAATATGGATTAATTGGGTTTACAAAAAAAGTGACTGTTACAATACCTTTTGTAGCAGTCACTTTTTTTGCTTAGTAACGTGTGAATAATAAGTTGTGGATTTATGGTTAGTATATTTAGAAGACAGACGAGCTAAATTTGAAGTTCAATGCAGCGCATTGGGCTGAAAATTTAATGAAGTATAGCTTTTAATAGGCAAGTAGAAAACACAAGTTGTTATTTACACGTTACTTAAGCTACAAAACACGCCAAAAACTGCCAAAGTGTCATAAAAATTGGCATGGCAACATTTTTGGAGCAGTTATATAAATTTTTTCACGAAAAGAAACTATAATTTGTTTTCATTTTTTAAAAATAGAAATAATCGTAAAGATATGAACGAAAATAACGAGCAAATTTCTCAAGAGGAACTCGAACAACTTGTCAATGAAGCACAAGAAGAAGTCTTAACGACTGATAATCAGGAAGGTACGACAGCTGAGGAGAGTGTTGATAAC
>JANMGN010000515.1:0-7145 GCA_031374645.1 Chitinophagales bacterium
CTCTATTAACTGGCCTCTTTGGGATGAGGGCGGAATGCAAGTCGATGCAAGCACAAGAGCTCTTATGCAATCGCAGATGGGGATGGTACCAATGAGCACTGAGGCGGGTCTTCAAGCGTTTGCACAAGCATTTGCTTTAAATTCTCCAGAAATTGCCGTGATTAAAGGAGATTCGAACCTCATTAAAAAAAATATTGTAAATAATTACGATAAAGAGATACCGAAAAAACACGTAGTAATTGCTGAAGTCAAGTTGTCTGAAGAAGCTAAAGAGAAGACTATTTATCAAATGAAGGTTCTGTTTGGAGAGATCACAAAGCTCCCGACAAATCGAATAGACATTGATGAATCATTCGAGTCGTATGGGGTTGATTCTATACTTATCATGCAAATGAATGCGAAATTAGAGATCATTTTTGGGCAAATTCCAAAAACACTCTTCTTTGAACATAGAACTTTAAGGTCTCTTATTGAGTTTTTTATCTCGGAATATTCAGAAGCTGCTGCAAAGTGGGTTGGGTGGGAAAGTGAGCCAAAAGAGATGATTGAATTGCCAAAATTAGAGGGTTCTATCCCAACTCCAAAGCCAAGAAGAAGAGCTTCAAGGCGATTTGCGCAAATAGATAGAAATCAACAAGAGCCAATTGCAATCATTGGCCTTAGCGGAAAGTATCCTCAGGCAGATACCCTCGATAAATACTGGGAAAATTTAAAGGAAGGCAAAGTCGTATTGCGTTTTGAAAATATTTTTGGGACTATAAAATACGATACTATTTCGATTGTAAGAGTACCAACTTTGAAAGGCATTTTTTCAAAAGTATCTGATTATCAAGGCTTTGGAGTAGAATGTCCGAAAGGAAAAAATGGCTTTTTACAAATTAAAGTAGAAGGTGGACAGCCGCCTTATGATTATCTTTGGAATAATAATTTCAAAATTCCTATCCTCAATAATTTGTCGGCAGGAAAATATCAAGTGACTGTAACGGACGTTTTGGGCTGCTTTGTAATTTTAGATACAACGCTTACTTCTCCGACCGTTCCTAACATTTATTTTACAAGTAAAAACTTAAAATGTTACGAATCAAATGATGGAGAAATTCGGATAGATAGCATAACAAATGGTAGAAATCCATTTACGTATAATTTGGATTTAAAGGGGTTTAGTTCAAATAATTGGTATAAAAACTTAGCCGCTTTGCCGCATCTCATTAGTGTGAAAGATGCCTTCGGTTGCCAAATAGATACGGCAAAAGTATTGTCGCAACCTGCAAAAATTACCATAGATTTGGGCAAAGATACCACCATAACGCTTGGCGAAACGGTCTTTGTTGAGGCAACTACGAACCTTGCGCCTTCTGAAATTGAGAAAATAAAATGGAATGATTTTGTTGTGCCAACTTGCCCGACTTGTTTACAAACTTTGGTCAAGCCAACTTTCTCTACGGGTTATTTGCTTTATTTGACTGATAAAACAGGCTGTACCGCTTTCGATGTGATGACGGTTTTTGTTCGGGATACTTTGCCTGTTTTTGTGCCAACTGCTTTCAGCCCGAATGACGATGGTGCAAACGATTATTTTACTCTTTTTACCAATGGTAAGATACTGAATATCAAGCAATTGCGTATTTTTAATCGTTGGGGAAGTTTGCTTTTTGAAACTAATAATATCTTGGCAAATGACCCTGCACAAGGTTGGGACGGTAGATTTAAAGATATACCGCAAGCGCAAGGTGTCTATATTTTTTATGCAGAAATAGAGCTTTGGGACAAAACTACAAGACCAATAAAAGGCGAAATTATGCTCATGCGTTAAAAAAACGATGACAAGCCTGTTGTTACATCGCTGTCACACGACGATAGGAGTTTGGCTGCAATGGTGCTGTTAATTTACAATCAATCAAAACATACAAAACTATGAATCAATCATTACTCATCAGGACAATAATTGTCCTTGGAATTTACTTTTTTTTACGCTACTTTGGTGGTTGGATAGGCGAAATCGTCTTGTATCCGATAACACTTTTAGTCACTTTTTTACACGAGTTCGGACACGCATTTGGCGCACTTATTTCAGGCGGAAAAGTTCTTTCGGTACAAATAAACAAAGATGGAAGCGGATTGACGACCTCACAAGGTGGTTGGGAAAATCTGATTTTGATAGGAGGATATTTGGGTTCTATTATTTTTGGCAATTTAATGTTTGTGATAGGTGTAAGAATGCCACGAATTAGCCGTTTTGTACTAATTCTTTTAGCGGTTTGTATGGCAGTTTCAGCAATTGTTTGGTTTAGTACAATGAGTACAAGCGTGATGCTGATAGCGTTCGCCGCAGTGCTTTTTTATGTATCTGAAAAAACGATTTGGCAAGCAGAGATTTTGATGCTTTTGGGCTTGTTGTGCATCGCTTACATTATACAAGATTTTAACGTAGGCCCAAGTTCTGATATACAAAAATTTGCTCAAAATACTTGGATAAATTCGCCAACTGTTTGGATGTTTGTCTGGGGAATATTGGCATGTGTGATTACGTTTTTGAATGTTCGCTACCTGATTTGGCACAAAGCACAAACACAAATAGCAATAGATACAACCATAAATACGCCAAATTTACCGTAATGATATTGTTTTTTACTTTATTTTGCCATGTCACAAAATAAATTATTATTAATACGTATATTTTATAATATAATATTATACCTTTGCCATTAATTTAGTAAAATATTTTTTACCAAAAACCACAATTATATTATTATGCAAAAAATTACACTTACTTTTATTACAATTTGTATGGTTTCATGCTCTTTATTCGCCCAAAAATTCAATATCGGTGTCCTTGTCGGAGGCTCAAATTACCAAGGCGATATCGTACAGTCACAAGTATTGCCCAAAGAAACTAATTTGGCTTACGGAGTAATGGCTCGTTATAATTTGACACCTAAATTTGATTTGAAAGCAAATTTTTACGTAGGCAAACTAACTGGGAATGATAAAAACTTCGCTGAAAGAACAACCCGAGGCTATTCTTTTAGCACAGGCATTGTAGAAGGCGGTCTAAACATTGAGTGGAATATCTTAGGAAAAACCCGTTTTGATGAAAAAGGCGCTTTCCGAAAAAATAGTACACCATACCTATATACAGGTATTGGAGCTGTTTCGTTTAATGTTACAGCAAAAGATATTAATGGTAATGAATTAGCTCCTTCTAAAAGTAATGCAAACGGAGGTTTAGTTGCTGTAAGCCCAGAACCGAAAACATTCAACTTTATGATACCTTTTGGTGCAGGTTACAAATTCGATTACAATGAAAAATTGACTTTTAGCGTAGAAGTTGCTTCTCATGTTCCTTTTACAGATTATCTTGATGGTTTTAGCCTTGGCACAAAAGCAAACAGAGATTGGTACGTATTTGGAGGTGTAGGAGTATCTTATTTGATTGGTGCAAAAACAGCAAAACCAACAGAAAGCGGCATTAAAACTTTCCAATAAGTATAAATTATATTACAAAAACGTTGGCGAGGTTCAAAATTTCGCCGACGTTGCTATTTATGGCATATTTCCTTTACTTAAAATAATAAATCAACAAGAATTTTAAGAAAAATTTGTATTATCGAAAGTAAAGTGCTATCTTTGCGCTCCGATTGAGAAGACTAAATTTTCTTTCAGAAATTATCCATCTTTTTTAAATATTTTTAATTATGCCAAAATTAAAAACACACTCAAGCGCAAAGAAGCGTTTTAAAGTGACTGGTAGTGGAAAAATCAAACGTCCACGTGCAAACCACAATCACTTGATGCGTAACAAAAGTGGTAAAGCGAAGTTAAAAAACCGTGAATACGGTTTAGTTTCTGCAGCTGATACACCTCGTGTACGCGCTATGATTATCGTGTAAGGAACTCGTCGCTTTGCGATTTTGAGTTACCAAAATTTTTATTTTTTAACGAGAACGAAGTTAAAGCATAGTTTTTAAAAGGATTTTTTAGAGCAGAAAACGGTCAAAATGTTTATATATTTAAGTATAGAACTACCGTAACTCTTTGAAAATGAACAAATTATCGCTTCGTTGTACTAAACATTTTTTAAAATGCCACGTTCAGTAAATCACGTAGCGTCTCGTGCAAGACGCAAAAAAGTATTGAAAGCAGCAAGAGGCTATTATGGCGCTCGCTCAAAAGTCTTAACCGTAGCAAAGCACACATTAGACCGTGCAATGGCTTATGCTTACGAACACCGTAAAGCTAAAAAACGTGCCTTCCGCCGTTTGTGGATTGTCCGTATCAATGCAGGTGCTCGTCCATTAGGAACTACTTACTCACGTTTGATTCACGCATTGTCTGAAAAAGGCATTACGCTCAACCGTAAAGTTTTAGCTGATTTAGCAATGAATAATCCAACAACTTTCGCAGCTATCATAAATAGCACGAAATAATTTTAGGATTTTCGATATAAAAAAACCCAACTTTTTCACAAAGAAAAAGTTGGGTTTTCTTTTTTATTTTCTCAAAAACGAAAAATACACACTTCATAAAATTACAAATGAACGCTATTTACCAAGAAAATTTTAAAATCCCATCTTATCTCATAGACCCCGAACGACAATTGACAACAACTGCCTTATTGCAAATTTTTCAAGAAATGGGTTACAATCATGTAAAAAAAGGTGGTTTTGATGATGAAACAATGCAAGAAATGGGGCTTTTTTGGGTACTCAATCGTTTGCGTCTGAGCGTTACGAATTATCCGAAATGGCACGATGAAGTCGTATTGCAAACATGGATGAGTCGTATGTCTGCACCATTTTATATCCGTAATTTTCGTATGCTTGATAAAAAAGGAAACGAACTGGCTAATGCTTGCTCGCTATGGATTTTACTTGATATTACGAGTAGAAGACCTGTGAAGAACTTTGACGAAAAAGGTTTTCCTTGGCTATCAGACGAACACGCATCTTGTGGACTTCCCGAAAAAGTGAAAGTTTTAAATCCTATTTGGAACGAAAACACTAATTTTTACACGATAAAACAAAGCGATTTAGACATCGCAGGACATTGTAACAATACGAAATACTTGACTATTGTTTTAGACGCATTAAATAAAAATACTAAGTATAAATATCTGGAAATCAATTATAATCAAGAAAGTATGCTTGGTGACACACTCCAAATTTCTGATATTATAGTAGAAAATGAAATGTTTTTTAAAATAGAAAAAGAAGGTAAAAATATTTGTGTGGGCAAATTTTCTTGAGCAACGGTATTACGTTTTTATTCAAAAAATAAATACTTGTATGTACACATATTTGTTATCTAAATTTTTTAAGCAGAAACTTATGCCAATAGAGCAAGAAATCAAGCAACAAAAACCGCTGTCGAGTATTCATCAGCGACTGATGGTCAATCTTATATTCACAGGAGCTTGGACCAAAGATATTACCAACAAATATTTGAAACAATTTGACCTTAGCAGTGAGCAATATAATATTTTAAGAATTTTGAGAGGAGGTTATCCTAAGTTGCTGACTATCAGCGACATACAAAGCCGAATGATAGATAGAACCTCAAACGTTGGGCGTATGATAGATAAATTGCTTGAAAAAAATTATGTAAATAGAATGACTAATCCGAGCAACCGTAGAGAAATGAATATTTCGATTACTCAAAACGGTTTAGATTTTTTAGTAGAAATAGATGTTGAATTTCACAAAATTGAGGAGAAAATGCAAAATTTGACTACCGATGAAGCCAATCAACTTATTGATTTATTAGACAAACTTCGTGGTTAATTTATCATATAATACCTTATTTTCTTTGTACTTGTAAAAGCATTGAGTATCTTTGTGGCGTTTTTTAGGAGTTAGAATTTTAACACCTGAATATTCTAAATTTAAACGTCCGAATAAATATGAATTTTGATATTATTATAGTTGGAAGTGGTCCTGGCGGTTACGTTACTGCCATTCGTGCATCACAATTGGGTATGAAAGTGGCTGTGGTTGAGAAAGAAAATCTTGGCGGTATTTGCTTGAATTGGGGCTGTATCCCTACAAAAGCACTTTTGAAAAGCGCACAAGTTTTTGAATACATCAATCACGCAGCAGATTATGGCATCACGGTAAAAGAAGCAACTGCTGATTTTAATGCGATGATAAATCGTAGCCGAAGTGTAGCTGATGGTATGAGCAAAGGCGTGACTTTTTTGATGAAAAAAAATAAAATCACGGTTATCAATGGTTTTGGAAAATTAGTAAAAGACAGTGGAGTAGAAGTGACGGCTGCCGATGGCGCAAAAACTGTTTATACTGCACCTCACATTATAATCGCTACGGGCGGTCGTGCAAAACAATTGCCTAACTTGCCTATTGATGGCGAAAAAATTATAGAATACCGCAAAGCAATGTCTTTACTAAATCAACCTAAGCACATCGTAGTGGTTGGTGCAGGAGCGATTGGGGTAGAATTTGCTTATTTTTACCATAGTATAGGTACGAAAGTGACGATTGTAGAGTTTATGGAGCAAGGACTCGTTCCTCGTGAAGATGCGGATATTTCTAAGGAATTGACCAAGATTTATAAGAAAAAAGGCATGAATATCTTTGCAAATACGTCTGTCGAGGTCGTAGATACGTCTGGCGAAGGCTGTAAAGTAACTATGAAAGACCGTGCAACAGGCGCAATTAGCGTTTTGGAATGTGATGTAGTTTTGTCTGCGGCTGGTGTCACTCCCAATTTGGAAGGTATTGGTTTAGAAGAATTAGGCGTTACGGTTGAGCGTGGTTTGATAAAAGTAGATGAAATGTACCGCACAAATGTAGCTGGAATCTATGCTATCGGAGATGTTACGCCTGGTCAGGCGTTGGCACACGTGGCAAGTGCAGAAGGTATCACTTGCGTAGAAGCGATTGCTGGGCATCATCCTGAAAAAATTGACTACAATAATGTACCTGGTTGTACGTATTGTTCTCCTGAAATTGCTTCGGTCGGTATGACAGAGCAAGCTGCAAAAGAAGCTGGTTTTGAGCTAAAAGTTGGTAAATTTCCATTTATGGCATCAGGAAAAGCAAAAGCGGCTGGTGTACCCGACGGTATTGTAAAAGTAATTTTTGATGCAAAATATGGCGAACTTTTGGTCGCACACATGATAGGTGCAA
>JANMGN010000471.1:0-3782 GCA_031374645.1 Chitinophagales bacterium
AACTCAAAGAAACGATAAAATACGTCATCAATGTGCCAAAAGATGTAAATGTAATTAGTACAAATACTGCTTCAAAAGTTAATAATAAAGCAAATGCGAGCTTAAAATAGTTAAAAAAGTGTTTTTTTTAAAAGCCTACTCGAAATATTTTTCAAGTAGGCTTTTTTCATTCATTAAATTCATTATCTTTGCACTTCGGTTAGTATCCCTTCCCAATTTCCCAAAAAATACTACTCAATTCTATATTTTCATAATTGTTTCAAAATGAAATTGAAACAGTTATTTTTATGCGAACAAATAAAAAAAAGTATTTCTAAAATTTCAGTACAAAAATATAATTTATTCAATCTTATGAAGCAATTCAACCGTTTTACACAAAATTTATTACTTACATTTTTAACACTTTTCGCTTCGACACTTTTTGCTCAAACTGATGTTGTTAGCTATCAAGCAGACAACAATAAAGTTCGCTCAATGATTTTTAGCGAAGATTCTAAATTTTTAGCCGTAAAAAGCGGTGATCAACCTGTTCTCAATAAAGGGATTTTGGTATCTCCTTGTATCGTAGTTTGGGACATGGAAACAGGCAGGAAAGTAATGCAACTCATTGATAAAGAGTTGATTAGAGCAAGTACATTTTCACAAGATGGACGTTTTTTGGCTTTTCGTGAAAAAAATAATATCAATATCATGGAAATAAAATCGCAACGTGTAATAAGCGTTGTGAAATATTCTGATAAAAAAACAGATTTTGCACGCCCAATCGCTTTCACTTCTGACAACAAAAGTTTAATCATCGAAAACGGCACATCATCATCATTGTATAGTGTAGAAACTGGTCAATATGAGCGTGATTTTTATACAAAAGGTCTTAATCCATCAAAAAGTACAGATGACCGCTACATGATAAAGGCATTTACAGACAATTTCTGTTTATATGACTTTGAAACGGCAAAAGAAATCCACACTTTTTATTGCGGAAGCAATGACAAAAAAGCCGTAGAAGAATTAAAATCTGTTAATTTTTCGCCAACCAACCGTTTTGTTATGACTTTGAGTAACAGTAAAGTTCGTCTTTGGGACTTAGTAACTTACAAAGTGGTGCAAAATTTCAATATCAAACCTACAGATATGGTCTATGGTATCAGCCCAGATAACCGTTATGTGGTTGGTGGTAATGATACACTCAAACTTTGGGACATCGCAACAGGTCGTGAGATGTTCACTCCTGTCGTAAGCGGTTCAAGAGATTTTCCTATCACAACAGCTGTTTTTAGCCCTGATGGAAAATATCTTTCTGCTGGAGATGCACGTGGACAGGTAAATGTTTGGTATTTCAGCTACGACAATGTTTCTTCTGTTTATTATGATAAACAAGTACGTGCAGAATTGAAAGATTTGGCACCAAAAGGTGAGTTTGAAAAAACAAACGAATACAACGCTCGTTTCCAAAAACAATCGAAAGTAATCCGTGAAAAGTATTTGGAAAAATATATGGAAGAAGTGATTAATGCACCTGCATACCTCGACCAAATAGATGCACAGGTAGCGGTAGAGCAAGAGCAGCACAAACGTCGTGTAGCAGAATCGCTCTCAGTGGTTTCTTTCAAAATAGAATCAGTAAGTGCTTACAATGCGGATAAAGAAACCTTTACCGTAAAAATCACGAACGAAATAGAAAAGTACAATCAGCAATTGATTATTAAAGTGGCACGTCGTGATAATCCTTCTTGTTTCAAAGCAAACTATAAAGATTTGACCGTTTATGGTGTGAAACAAATGACCGATGATGAAAAAAGTTTTGATTATTTCAATGTAAAAATCAAATCATCTTGTCCAGGAAAAGAAGTAGAATATCCATTTGGTTTACAAAAAAGACCATTGTACATAGATTAATTTTTGTCAAAAAAGGTTGTTTCATTGGTTTGAAACAACCTTTTTTTAATGAAAAAATAAACATTTTGCTTATTTTTCTGTTAAAAATAAAAAAATAACGATGTATAAAAGTATGATGGATTGTGTCCGTGATTTAGAAAAAAACGGACAATTGTTAAGGATAAAAAAACAGGTAGATCCAAACCTCGAAATGGCAGAAATCCACCGTAGAGTTTTTGAGTTGCAAGGCCCTGCGGTTTTCTTTGAAAACGTAAAAGGAAGCCCCTTCCCTGCCGTGTCAAATATATACGGCACTTACGAACGTACAGAATTTATTTTTCGAGATACCATCGAAAAAGTACAAAAAGTAATAGAATTAAAAGCTGACCCGAGTGTTTTGTTCAAAAATCCGATGCGTTATCTTGGTGCGCCTCTCACTGCTCTGACGGCTTTACCGATGAAAAATCGCTTGACAACTGCTCCGATTTTATTTGGCGAAACTTCTATTAGCAAGTTACCACAGGTAAAATCTTGGCCTATGGATGGCGGCGCTTTCATCACATTGCCACAAGTATATACCGAAGACCCCGAAAAACCTGGTATCATGGGTTCTAATATCGGGATGTATCGCATACAACTTTCTGGCAATGATTATGTAAAAAACAAACAAATTGGTCTGCACTATCAGCTACACCGTGGCATAGGTGTTCATCACGAAAAATACAACAAACTTGATGAGCCTTTCCGCTGCTCGATTTTTGTCGGTGGTCCACCTTCTCATGCTTTCGCTGCTATTATGCCGCTGCCCGAAGGGCTACCCGAAGCGATGTTTGCTGGTATGCTCGGCGGACGACGTTTTAGATACGTTAAAGAAAATAATTACACCTTATCCTCTGATGCTGATTTTGTTATTACAGGGATTATAAAAAAAGGGGTCAAAAAACCAGAAGGGCCTTTTGGTGATCACTTGGGATATTACAGTTTACAACACGATTTTCCGTACATGGAAGTCGAAAAAGTATATCATAGAAAAGATGCTGTTTGGCAGTTTTCAGCGGTTGGAAGACCACCTGCGGAAGATAGCTCGTTTGGTTATTTGATACATAAAATGGTCGAAAAACTTACGCCACAAGAATTTCCTGGCTTGGTAGATTTGCACGCTGTCGATGTTGCAGGCGTACATCCTTTGCTTTTGGCGATAGGAAAAGAGCGTTATATGCCGTTTAGAGAGCGCAAAGCGGAAGAAATATTGACTATCGCAAACCGTATTTTGGGAAGTGGGCAGACTTCGTTGGCAAAATACCTTTTTATTGCTGCCGAAGGCGATGCGCCTAATTTAGATACACACGATATGCCTAATTTTTTCAACCATATCTTAGAAAGAATAGATTGGCGAAAAGATTTGCATTTTCAAACAAATACCACGATAGATACGTTAGATTACTCAGGTTCTGGCTGGAATGCAGGCTCGAAAGTCGTAGTAGCTTGTTGTGGAGAAAAAAAACGAGAACTTTCCGCAGAATTGCCAAAAGATTTTGATTTACCATATGGTTTTTCAAAACCACAATTTGTAGCAAAAGGTATTTTAGCTATTCAAGGGCAAGAATTTACAAGTGATAGTTTGGGCTACTCTCATGTAAACCAGCTTTCTATACATTTGAGAAAATACGAATTAGATACAATTCCACTAATTGTACTTTGTGATGATGCTGATTTTGTAGCTAAAACATTTAATAATTTCCTTTGGGCAACTTTTACACGTTCTAATCCTTCGCATGATATTTATGGCGTAAATGCCTTTTTTGAGTTCAAACATTGGGGCAGCAAAAGTGCACTCATTATTGATGCTCGTAAAAAGCCTTGGCACGCACCTGAACTTGTTCCAGATGCTGATATGGTAAAAAAAG
>JANMGN010000596.1:0-2946 GCA_031374645.1 Chitinophagales bacterium
TAAAAAATGAAAAAAATATCAGTATATTGTGCTTCGAGTGCAAAGATTGACCCAGTATTTTTTGATGCTACCAAACGCTTGGCTAAGATATTGGTAGAAAATAATTTTCATGTCTTAACAGGTGCAGGCTCTGTGGGACTAATGGGTGCAGTAGCCGATACGGTCTTAGAAAATCATGGCGAAATTACAGGTGTTATTCCCGAATTTATGAAAAAAGTAGAATGGGATCATAAAGGCATCAAAAATCTAATCGTTACTGAAACGATGGCGGAGCGCAAAACTATTCTTTTTACAGGAACAGATGCTGTCGTTGCATTGCCAGGCGGCTGCGGAACACTCGAAGAACTTTTTGAAGTTATTACACTCAAACGCCTTGGCTTATACCACAACCCTATTTTGATTCTAAATACTAAAAATTACTATGCGCCTTTGCGTGAGATGCTTGAGCAATCAGTAAAAGAAAATTTTATGGCAAAAGAACATTTACAAATGTGGACTTTTATAGATGAGCCAGAAGATTTTATGGCAGCTTACAACAACGCAGCAATATGGAGCGAAGATGCAATAAAATTTGCAGCCGTTCGTTAGTGCTTATCTAAGAGATAAACTGCAAGTCGCTCTATCGCGGCTCTAAAAAAGAGATGAGGAAAGTCTGGACAACGTAGAGCAGCACGCTACCTAACAGGTAGGGCTTCGAGTAATCGGAGTACAGAGAGTGTCACAGAAAATTACCGCTTTTGAATAAAAAGTAAGGGTGAAAATGTGCGGTAAGAGCGCACAGTTGAGTTAGGCAACTACCTCAGCGGATAAACCTCGTGCGTTGAAATGCCATGTATATTAGCTTTTTGCTTTCGGGCAAAATAAATGTTGCTCGCATGACGCTAAAGGGTAGGCAGCTTGACCTTTCGAGGAATTGAAAGGCTAGATAAATGATAGAGAATCGAGCAATCGAGAACAGAATCCGGCTTATAGACTTGCAGTTTTTTTATTTCAAACTCTTCCAAAGCTCCTACTTTTGAAGAGTTTTTTTTGTTATTTAAACCAATTAAAAAAATAAATATACACCACTTGGCGTTATCTAAATCAGATAATTGGGCTAAAACTTTATAATTATGATAAAAATATTTTCCAATACAACTATATTTTTTTGCGCAAAAGCACTTTGTGTTGTATGCCTTGTTACTTTTTTTTCTTGTCGTAAAGAAACGATATATCTTGAAAGTGACGCTACTTTAAAATTCTCTCGTGATACTTTGCGTTTTGACACTGTTTTTACAAGTGTAGGCTCAGCAACACGCTCTTTTAAAATTTTCAATCCTTATGATAAAGCATTGAAAATCAATAAAATATATTTAGAAAAAGGTACAACATCTATTTTTAATCTAAATATAGATGGTATTTCGGGCGACGACCAAAAAGACATTGAAATACCTGCAAAAGATAGTATCTACGTCTTTGCAGAAGTAACTATCAATCCTAACGATGCTAATAATCCGTTTATTTTAAACGAAAATATTATTTTTGAAACCAACGGAAATACACAAAAAGTGGTTTTAGAAGCATGGGGACAAAATGCCAATTATATCCCAAACAAAAATAACAAGGGCGAGGCAGCTGCTATTACGTCAAATACGACTTGGGATGACCCAAAACCTTATGTTGTTTATGGTATATTAGTTATAGATAATGCAACATTAACTATTGCAGCAGGCACACGAGTATATATTCATGGTGGTCTGGTACGAAAAATAGATGAAAAAAATAGGAAAACTATTTATGGCGATGGCATTATTGTAGCACAAAATGGAGGACGCATAGAAACACAAGGTACAAAAGAAAAACCTGTTTTGATAGGTGGTGACCGCTTAGAAAAAGACTTTGCGAATACACCTGCACAATGGAATTTGATATACATCGCTCCTACTGCTTCTGCTAAGTTTTCTTATACGACTATAAAAAATTCCAGTTTTGGTGTTTTTGTAGATTCTACTGCCACTGCAGATTTTTATTTTTCAAAAATATACAATACCGCAGGACCTGGCATTTATGCAAGACACGCAACCGTAAAAGTAGATAATTGTATCATATATAATAATGGTTCGAGTTCGTTTCGAGTAGAAGGTGGCGATTACGAGCTAACTTACTGTACGCTTGCAAATTATGGGAACAATTCCGATGCGCTATTGCTGGCAAATTACCGCTGCATAAAAACAGATGATTTAGGGAATTGTATTCAGTTTGTTTATCCAGAGCTAAATGTTAAAGTTGAAAATTGTATTATTACAAGCTCGCAACGTGATGCTATCAATCTTTCTCAAAGCGATAAATCTGCTTTTAATTATGCTTTTTCAAATAATGTTGTTCGAGTTGAAAAACTATTAGACCCAAAGGCTTATCCTACTTTTTTAACTGAAAAATGCAAAAACTGTGTCAATTATACAGGCAACGGAAAGTTATTTAAAAATATTGACAAAGATGATTATCACTTAGACACACTTTCGGTTGCAGAGCAAAAAGCCAAACCATTAACTGACTTCAATTTTGACCTCGATGGAATTCCTCGTGACGCTCAAAAACCAGATATTGGAGCATATGAGTATAAACCAAAATAAAAGACGAACTCTTAAAAACCACTGTTACCAAACAGTGGTTTTTTATTTTAGCCATTTAAGTAAAAAGTGCAAAATATAGATTTTTGTACTTAAAAACCTGACCTTGCTGCCAATTTTTCAGACCTTGCTCTTGTAAAACCCATACCTGTCAGTCATTTTCTGCCAAAAGGTCACATTTTTTCGGTTGGCATAAAATGTGACCAATAAACATGTGACGCAAACTTGCGTACTTGGTAACGTGTGAATAATAACTTGTGTTTTCTGCTTGCCTATTAAAAGCTATACTTCACTAAATTTTCAGCCCAATGCGCTGCATTGAACTTCTAATTTAGCT
>JANMGN010000627.1:0-2169 GCA_031374645.1 Chitinophagales bacterium
ATACGGCGACCGATTTTATTGAAAATAGCACTTGCAGACCAGCCTTTTTCTATGTTATCATATTGCAAACCAATATTTAGAACGTAAGGCGACTGTCCTTGTAATGGACGATTTTGTAAAGATTGTGTTCCTTCATCAAAACTCAACTTTGATTTTATAAGCGATAAGTTAGAAAAAACAGCGAAATCATTGAAAATTTTAGCTTTTCCTAAGAAATTTAAACGTTTTTTTAGTTCAAACTCTACTCCGTATATAGTTGCCGCTTTTTCATTTTTCAAAGTAAAAGTAGTAAACGGTTGCGTAATGTCTATACCGTACTCAATCGGGTTTGAAATTGTTTTATAAAAACCACCAATTGAAAATAACTCGCCACCTGTTGGAAAAAACTCATAACGGAGGTCAAAATTATTTAAAGTTGCAATTTTCAAGTTCTGATTTCCTTTTATTTCTACATTTTTATCAAAAACGTAAAATGCAAACGGAGCTAATTCACGAAACTCGGGGCGATTGAGAGAAGCGAAATAATCAGCACGTAAATTTGATTGTTCATTGATTGAATAGCAAAGATTTACAGACGGCAACCAATTTTTTTGCTTAATGTCAGCGATTTTAGTATCAAATTTCTGGTTTGAAACATTCAAAATTGCATTTTCATAACGTACACCAATTACAGAGCGAAACTTGCTATCAAAATTTTGGTCTAAGGCAATAAAATAAGCATCTGTCTTAGACTTTCCTTCGTAGTAAGCCAACTCGTTGCTTGTTTTTTCTACTAAATATAATTTGTTTGATGCAATATTAGCATCTGCCAAATCTTTTGAAGGGTCGAGTGTCGGAGTATTCAAATTACCATTGTACACAAAGCTACGACCTGCAAAAGTACGGTCACGATTTTGTGTAAAATAACCTACTTTAAGTTCAGATTTTACTTTTTCATAATCTAATTGTTTGCTAATTTCTATATTTGCACCTGTCAAAACCTCTTTTAAGTTAGACGCAAAACGTCCAGAACTGCTATTGAAAAAATCCCCTAATGCGATGTTATACTCGTCAAAATCTGGTAATTTTGTATAGTTCACAATGCGGTAATCAGGTGTTTTTCTAACAATATTCGAGTAGTTAGCTGATGCGTTTATGGCAAAAAGGTGGTCGCCAAAAATATGACGAACAGAAGCTACACTGTTGTAAAAGCGATTATAGTTCACGATGTTTGAAAAATTTGTTACACGTACATCGTCACTAATATTTCCGATACCATTTCTTAAAATCGTATTGTTATCTGTATTTGCATTTAATAAATTGCGGAAACTAATTTGTGTTTTTTTACTTACATAGTTTACATTAAAAATGCCACCAGTATTGGTATTTCTCGCAAAAATCTTATCACTCAAAGCGGCTACTTGTCCCGAACCGTCAAAAGTAGAGATATTTCCGTCAGAAACTTTGCGAGTATCTGAGTAAGTTGCTGAAAACAAAATGCCAATTTTATCATTATTTTTCAAACGAATTGGAAAACCAGCTACGTACGCAAAACGCATATTGGGTACAGCAGAAGCAGTAGTATTTTTAGTCCAATCGTTATTGAAATTTTTAGAAATACCAGCCAATTTTGTTTTTTCTTCCGTAGTAGCAAAAGTAGAAGATAGGCGTAAATCTTGGTCATCAAAAGTAGGAACGTTTCTTTCGTTGCCTAAAATATTAAAGTTTTCGCCAGAGTATGTTTTGAATTGTTGAAACTCTTTGAAAGTCGTCAAGCTGTGTGTTTGCGCTCCTATTGTGAAAGACTGAACAAACTCGTCAGGAACAGCTTTTGTATTTATTTTGATAACTCCTCCTCCAAAATCGCCTACCAAATCGGCAGAACCAGCCTTGATAATCAATAAATTATCTATCAAATTGGCAGGAACAACATCAAAAGCAAAAGCTTTTCGATCCGATTCGGTAGAAGGCAAAAGTGCGCCATCTAAATATCCTGCATTGTAACGGTCGTTCATACCACGAATAATAGCAAATTTTCCTTCTTGAATAGATGCACCAGTGACACGTTTTAGCACGTCCGAAGTGGTTCTATCTGGTGTTTTACGGATTAAATCAGCAGAAATACCGTCAGAAACTTGCGATGCTTTTTTGCGCTCCAACATCATCGTGACCGAAGACGAACGCGCGCTG
>JANMGN010000654.1:0-9461 GCA_031374645.1 Chitinophagales bacterium
GCAGCCCGAAGCATGGAATGATGGTTTGCTTTTTTTGAAAAATAAAATTGAAAAAATAGCGAACACCAACTTCAATAGTGTTTTGCTAAATTGGTACAGAGATGGCAGCGACCACATGGGTTGGCATCAAGACAACGAACCCGAATTGGGCAAAAATCCTGTAATCGCTTCTGTTAATTTGGGCGCAACAAGGCGTTTTTTAATCAGAAACAAAGAAAATACAAGCGAAAAAATAGAAATACCGCTTCATCATGGTACTTTTTTGCTCATGCAAGGCGAAATGCAGCATTATTGGCAACATAGTATTCAGAAAGCTGCCAAAGTAAAAACGACAAGAGTAAATTTGACTTTTCGGAAAATTTTGTAGATAGTTGCACAGAAAAGCCTTGATTTCTTTTGAAATCAAGGCTTTTTTATATTTATAACCATCATACACCTACTACTCCAATTTTACAAATCGCTTTATCGCAATAGAGCCGTCATCAAAGTAGAGCGCAAAAAGATAACTGCCTACCTCAATATCGCTTGTAGAAATCCTAAATGAGGTATTGTCTAAAGCTATTTTTTGAGATTCCAATACTTGCCCTGTAAGCGTGCTTATCTTATAAGAGCTTAGTTTTTTCGTTCCTTCGTACTTCACATTAAGATACAGCTCTGCTGGATTTGGAGATATAGATAAATTTTTGCTCTCTCTATCAATATCTTCAGTGCTGCTCCCAGGGAAATAAGTATCTTGTATCCACGTTAAATCTTTATCTAATAAATACAATTTCATACCATAAATAGTATCTTGTTCAGGTATTTTTATATCAATAGTCGTACCTGTCTTATTAAAGTTTTTAGAAGCATCTCGCAGATACTGCTTTGTCAGTATCATTTGCCCTTTATCCCTTAGATAAAACCTATCCGTCAATAGATAGTTATTTTGTTTGTTACTACTGTGTGCTCTATGAAAAAAACTATTGATAGTACAATTTTTATCTACTTTGTCAAGATCCCAAGAAACCGTAATTGGAAGATTTTTAGTGTAAAAATAAAGGTTTGCTTCTATACGAATATAATGAAAGCCATTTGTAGCAGGCACACAAGTATTTTTTCTAAAATATCTTTTAGACATAAAAGGCAAATTACCTATCTGTTGATTTTCATAATTGGGTACATTTCGGGCAAAACGAGCTTCTAATCCCTGTTTGGGTTCTTCGTAGCGAATATCTTTTTCACCAAAGTCTCCTTCCGAAAAGCCATACTCTGCCTTTGGGTCATAGCCTATGTAAACAGTGTCTTTATTGCCCTCTCCATCACTTACATACAAGGGAAGCGTATATTCTGCAATTTGTGCATTGAGTACAATGTTACAACACAAAATAAGGCATATTATTGATATTATATTCTTCATAATTGTATATTTTAATATTAATAAAAAATTAACGTTCTATCTGAATAAGTGTATTTACCACTTGCTCGTCTGTACTAATTCTTAGCGTATAAGTACCGTTTACAAGTGTTTCTGGTAGATTATAACTGATGTAATGACTGCCACTTTCGTCTGTTGTCCTATTCTTAATTATAATAGGCGAGTTTCCAGAAGACAACGAAATGAGTTCTATTTTAGTACTTGTCTGCAACGAAGTTTCATATTCAATGTTAATTATACCATAATTAGGATTGGGATAAAGTAGCACTGACCTCAAAATATCCTCATTATTCGTAGCAGTAGTGTGTACGCAAGACCTCGTAGTAAATGTTTGGAACAAATCTACGATAGGAAAACAAGCATTTGAAACCCTAAGTGTGACTTTGTAAGTCTTATTGAGCTGTGTAGGATAAGAAAGTGCAGCAACTATGTCTATTCTTCCTATTTGCCCATCGAAGCCTTTAGATTTTTTAGTACTTGGTAATTCCGCACCACTCGCTGACAGCTCGACTATTTCGAGCCTGTAAGATGTTTCGTAAGTAGATACTGTAGCATCTATAAAAATAGGCGAGGATTGTCCAAAAGCAACTTGTTCAGGCAGACAAACCACGCTTGGCATCTTAAAAAATGGAACAGGACGATGACAATCGCCTTGATTAGATACAAACTTATCCTGCCCATAAAAACTACTTCCTGCTTCTAATTCCTGATGTATGATACATATCTGACAAGGACTTAGCGTCCAATCGGAATAACTATTATAATCCATTATATTATTTCCAATTTTTGTCCAACTATTGCAATTAGGATCTGTAGCAGAAAATTCCCAACATTGTGAATCAAAGGTTGGCGTGTCATTGCAATCGTCATTACCTCCAAATGGGTGGTCTAAACCAAAAGTATGAAATATTTCATGTAATACGTTCCTTGCCATAATTTGTTTGTACCAGACATCTTCATTACCACCAAAATTGGTATAATTTCTCCAGTCATCTGACATGACTACTGTATTTGCTCCGAAATTTGTCCAACCACCTATTGAAGTACTAGCCAGTCCCACCGAAGGGTCGTTCACTCTTGGGTAAAAGAAACAATTGATTTCTGAATCTGAGTTCACTTTTAGAGACAAGTCATCAAAAGCAGGGTCAGAGCCAATATAATCAACACTTAGATTACCTTCGGCATCTCTTGTTGCATAGTCAGGGACATAATTACCTCTATGCACATACACTCCTTTTAGTACCAATTGCATTTTGAGCTTGCAAGTTGGTGCATCTTCGGACGAATTAAACATCTTGGTATTTTCATTTAACTGTTCATTTATTTCATTAAAAATTTTCTCGGCTCTTGTGTAAGCGGTTTCATTTGTTAGTTTCGGACTATTACCGTCGTTGTACTCATTAAAATTTCCACTGCCATCTGGCTGGCAGAAATAATGGAAATTAACAGCAATGTACTTCGTTGGTTGATTATCCCATGGACACGAGTTTGCATCATTAGAATTACAGGTAAGTTTTACAGGCGCAGCACCCAACTTATCCTCGTCGGAAAAGACACTAACTTCACTATTTCCGTATATTTTCTGTGATTGGGCAGAAAAATGAAAAAAGCATAGCATGACTAAAAGCGGTAAAGCGGTAAAGCGGTAAAGCGGTAATTTTTTTCATGTTAAAATATAAGTTTGGTTAAAAAATAATTTACTTTACAAAGTTATGGTTTTTATTTTAAATATCAAAATAAAATTAGATGTATTTTTTGTTTATTTTAACTTTATATTATGTATAATTTATCAATAGAAATACAAATGCATAATTTATTGGTAAAAAATGAAAATCATTACTTATTATTGAAGTTCGTTCTTGATGTATTTATTAAAAATAAAGCATTTACACCATTTAAAAACAGGGTTTTCTTCCAAAAAATTTCATTACCTTTGCGCCATGAAATTTACAGCAAAGACAATGCAAGGCTTGGAAAATATCCTTGCCGAAGAATTAGAGCAGATTGGCGCAACCAATATCGTGACCGTCCACCGTGGCGTGCAATTTGAAGGCGACCTCAAAATAATGTACCGTGCTAACTATGAGTTGCGGACAGCACTTAGGATTTTGATGCCGATTGCGACTTTTAAAGTGCGCCGAGAGGAACACCTTTACAATGATATTCAGCGTATTAATTGGGATGAATACCTTGATGTAGATGGTACTTTGGCAATAGATGCCACTGTTAGTTCCGATTTTTTCAAACATTCGCTTTATGTTTCTTTGAAATGTAAAGATGCAATTGTAGAC
Organism: Chitinophagales bacterium; assembly: GCA_031374645.1. Taxonomy (GTDB): domain Bacteria; phylum Bacteroidota; class Bacteroidia; order Chitinophagales; family Saprospiraceae; genus CANHEE01. The sequence continues at coordinate 3,706 of JANMGN010000654.1, forward strand.
CAATTTCGTATGAAACATGGTCGTCGCCCAAGCGTAGAACTCTACAAACCTGACCTTCGCATACATATATACATAAAAGATGATCATTGTGAAGTATTGCTTGATAGTTCGAGCGAATCTTTGCATAAACGAGGTATCAATCGTGAAACGATGGAAGCTCCGCTTAATGAGGCTCTTGCAGCAGGCTTGGTTATGCTGACAGGTTGGCGTGGCGAACGGGATTTTATAGACCCAATGTGCGGTTCTGGAACAATTTTGATAGAAGCTGCTATGATTGCTCGCAATATCCCGCCGTTGCAAAAACGTAAATATTTTGGTTTTACGTTTTGGAAAAATTTTGATGCTGAACTTTGGGAACAAGTACAGAGCGAAGCCAATGCTCGTATAAAACCTTCGGCAGATTGTAAAATTTTGGGTTACGACAAAAATATTCAAGCGATGCGTTATGCACAACGAAATGTTGGTGCAGCAGGTCTGCACAAAGACATTGAAGTAGATAGAGTGGCTTTTGAATTACAAAATCCGCCTGCAAATCCGAGTATTTTGGTCACAAATCCACCTTACGATGAGCGTTTGCGCATAGATGATACTTTTGCTTTTTATGAAATGATAGGCGACACTTTAAAGAAAAAATATATAGGCTGTGATGCTTGGATTATAACAGGAAATCTCGAAGCAGCAAAACATATTGGCTTACGAACTTCTCGCCGTTTGGATATGAACAATGGTGGTTTGGCTTGTAAATTACTCAAATTTGAGATGTATCAGGGAACGAAGAAAATTAAAGAACAAGGGATAGAATAACAAATACAAAAAACACTCCACAAGTTTTAGACTTGTGGAGTGTTTTTTTATTTAGTTTGTATTTAACAAATTTGGTGTTATTTTAATAATCTTGTTTCCAAAATATGCTTAAATTTACGTAAAATTGCTATAATTTGCATTAAATCTGGTTTTTTGGTAGCATCGTAGGTTTCTGAAATGCAATAGGTATCGTTTTCCATAACATAAAATTCCCAGTATTTTCCAGAAACGGTACAGCCATACATAGGTTTGTCATTTTTATTCTGCTCCATTGCAATCAAAAATGCTTCTAATAATTGTGCTGCAACATCTCCTTTTGGGTCTTTCGATTTTTTGTATTCTTGAAAATAAAAATAAGGTATTTCTGGCGTTTCCAAAATTCCAGAAGCAACCATCATATCAGCTCTAACTTTCAAAAAGTAACCTTTAACAGTAGCTTCCAAATTACTTTCATAGTAGGTTTTGTATTGAGCAGTTTCTTTCAAATGACCTAATCGCAACACAAACGCAATCAAATTCATTTTGAGCATTTCCTCATTCCAACCTACAATATTAGTCAATAAATTTTCTGAAATATCGTCAAAAACATATTGCTCACCTACATTCAAAGTCGTATTGGTATTGGTCAATTCTTCCATCAAAGGATATTGATTATTACCAGCCAAACGCTTCAATTGAAACATTTTTATCAACTCAGCTTCCGTATATGATTTTATTTTTTTTGCCATAACATTTATTTACTTTAAACTCTAAATAATAGGGCTAAAATAACCGAAATTCTTTACGTCTATTTACGTTACAAAGATACACTTTTTTACATAAATAAATCTCTTACATCTTCTTTATCGAGTGCTTTGATAAAACCAGTTTCTACATTGATAATATCTTTTGCAACCGCTTTTTTCTTTTCTTGTAGTGCTAATATTTTTTCCTCGACCGTATCTTTACATATCATTTTATAAGCAAAAACTGAATTTTCTTGCCCAATACGGTGCGCTCTATCAATAGCTTGCGCTTCCACCGCAGGATTCCACCAAGGATCAACCAAATAAACATAATCGGCAGCCGTGAGGTTTAGACCTACGCCACCTGCTTTGAGCGACATCAAAAAGACACGACAGTTTTCGTTGGTTTGGAAATTTTCCACACGCTCCATACGGTCAGTTGTTTTACCATCTAAATATTCATATTCTACGTGTAGTTTGTCGAGTTCTTTTTTTATCAAATCCAACATTCCTATAAACTGACTGAAAACCAATATTTTATGTCGTCCGCTATCTTGCGAAATACGTTCTGTCAATTCTTCGATTTTAGCACTTGCATTTTCGTATTCTGTTTCTTCGTTCAAAATAGCAGGAGAATCACAAATTTGACGCAGTTTTAAAAGTCCTTCCAAAATGTACATCGCAGAATTATTCAAACCATCTTTCTCGATGCGTCCCATAATCATATCACGGTAACGATCTTTGAAAGAATCATAAATCCGACGTTGCGTAGGGCCCATTTCACAATAAATAACAGATTCTACTTTTGGTGGCAATTCTTTGGCAACTTCTTCTTTCGTACGACGCAAAATAAATGGATAAACTAATTTGCGAAGTTGCACACTTGCATATTCATCTTTGTCACGGTCAATCGGGTTGGCGTATTCTTTTTTGAAAAAATCTACACCGCCCAACATTCCAGGATTCAAGAAATCCATTTGAGAATAAAGGTCAAAAGTATTGTTTTCGATAGGCGTTCCAGACATACAAATTCTGTTTTTTGCCTTCAATAATTTGACAGATTTACTAACCAATGCGTCAGGGTTTTTTATCGCCTGACTTTCATCTAAAATAATATAATTAAAATTTATTTTCTTAAAATCCTGAACATCAGAGCGTACTGAACCATAAGTTGCAATAATCACTTGATAATCTTCGATTTTTTCTTTGTACTGACTGCGCAATGGGCCATAATAAGGCAAAACTTTTAGTGTCGGTGCAAATTTCTCTAACTCTTTTGCCCAGTTAAAAACAAGCGATTTTGGTACTACGACCAAACTTGTTCCTTCGGGGTCACGAGCTGCTATCATCTGCAAAAATGTGATGGCTTGCAGCGTTTTTCCAAGTCCCATATCGTCCGCCAAAATGCCGCCCCATTGAAACTCATCTAAGAAATTGAGCCAATTGAAACCAGATTTTTGATAATCACGTAGGTTTGCAATCGAAGTTTCGGGTAAAGCGATTTCTTTGATATTTTCAAACTGACGCAAACGTTGTTTCTTTTCGTAGTGTTTTTGTAGCGTTTCGTGGTTGTCTATTTCTTCATAAAGTTCTTCTATGAGCGAAAATTGTCGATCGCTCAATTTTACTTTGTCGCCATCTAACTGCCCTATTTTCAAGACATTAGCGTATTTATCGAGCCATTCTTGCGGCAAAATTCCGAGTGTTCCGTCGCCCAAACGCACATAATGTTGCTTATTGAAAACTGCTTTTCTGATGTCTTTGAGGTTTACAATTTGATCGCCAAAAGCTACCGTAATTTGCAAATCGAACCAATCCACACCAGAACTCGCCTTGATGTTGATTTTTGCACGATTTGGGTTGTATTTTATTTTCGTCAGTTGATTAAAACCAAGAATTTCTATTTCGTGTTCTTTTATTTTTTCAAACGCTTTAAAAAACCATTCGTTATCGAATAATTGATTGAGCGTAAGCGCAAAAAATGGCGTATTGAAATCCGATTGCTCTTCAAAAGTAGGATGCAAATTTTTATAAAAATCTCTAATTTTCGTTTCTTTTTCTTCGTCCCGATATATCAAATAAAACTCTCCACCGTCTTCTACCACGATTTGGTTGGTAAAACTATCAAACGCAATATCTTGTGTTTTACCTTGAAATTCATAGGTAAAAATGGGCGTAAAAATCAGCGTTTCTTCAAACTCTCGTAAGTATAATTTGGGCGAAAAATGTCCTTCAGCTTCGTTTATAGCAATTGGCGTATTGAAAGAAACATTGTGAACATTCATCAAAGGCAACACAAATTGACCTAAAAATCCTTCTAATTGGTCTTTTTTTATACGTATAATTTGCTTATAATCAATAATATGCAACGTTTTGGCTGCTTTTTTATCCAATAAATAGAAAAATATACCTTGGCGCAAAAGCCAGTAATTTACTCGTTTTAAAGTATCTAAATAAAAACGGTCTTCGCCAATTCGGATAAACGTTTTTAGTACATAAAAATCGCCTTCTTCATCAAGGTCAAATTCTAAAATAGCGATATTAGGCTGAAAAAAGATAGGCTCAATCGTTTTTAGTTTAATCCCATCGTGCGCATCGCCCATGTATTCATAACTGTTTTTTCCTTTGAGCAAACGCAATGTTTCACTCAGTTTTTCATGTATTAAATTGACAGCAGAATCAAAATCACTCTCTTTTTCCGCCAATTCTTTCCATTGCAAATTATACGAGGCCTGAATCCCTGGCGACAAAATATCTCGCAATTCAGCTTGTATGTCGCTTGCATCAAATGCCATAGAAAGGCGAATCAGCGCACTATCATTGACCTCAAAAGCATCTATATCTTTGAGTTTGAAGATATTATTTTCATTTGCCAAAGGCATCAAACGACCTCCAAGTTTACCTTTTTTCCATTGTCCACGCACAGGTTCGATGTCAAATCCTGGAAAGAAATCACTTTGTGCTTCTTTTGGCTCTTCAAACGGATTTGAGGTATTGTTAAAACGGCTGTACATATAGTAAGGCTGTTTCGTATTGAGTTCGTTTTTTCTAAAATTAAAAACATAAACAATGATAGGTGGATCTTCGGTGTCTGTAAGATTTTTACCAAAATTAGCATCAAATTTTTCCACAATTTTGGTAGAAAGAGAAGCCCAATTTTGATATTCGTTGAGTTTAGAAAGCCCAGTATCTTTTGGTTTTGCTATAATTCTACCATTTTGAAGCTCGAAATCAAATAAATTCAGCGTGTTTTTATCTTCTAAAGTATAACCGTATTCCGCTAAGGCTCTTTCTTTTTCGGAAGTCAAATCATGCAACATCAAAAATGGACGAATGCCAAAAGATTTTACCAACTGTATCAAACCAGCTACTTTGTGCGCACACAAAGCCGAACCTGTATCGCTACAATCACAAAAAGTTTTCAAACGATTGTCCTCTTCTCTCAAAACCACAACGTGTTTTGCGGTATCGTCTTTTACCTCAAAAGCAATATGTTTTTCTTTTTGTTCCAGTGTACTTACTCTATTTTTTTGCTGCAGTTTTGTCCCAGATTCTATTCGAGAAGGGTGCGCATTACTCATCAAAAAAGTCAAATCCACCTCCGAAGGCATCGGAAAATCTTCTACTGCTGGATTAAATTCTCTCGGATTGGTTTTCAAATGACTTTCCAAGTGCATCATCGCAGCCACTGAGTGCTTGCAAACGCCGTCGCTATAAGCGCAAGTACAAGCGGATTTCATCGAAGATTTATCAAAATTCATAATATGCACCGTGTAAGCACCACGACCACTCTCACTACGGACAATGTAACGTGCCGTCATCGCTCTCCTATCGAGCTGGTCTAAACGGACAAAATCGCCATAATTAAAAATCCAAGCACCTCTATTTCTGATAATAGAAGTGACATTTTTTCTGATATATTCGCCGATAAAATTCATAAATCTTTCTTTTCCTAATTTTTATTTTGAAATTTAAAAAATTAGAGTGATATTATTTTTTATTTTATAAAAAATCAATTTTATAAAATACTGATTATCAATAAGATAATGTAAAAACACAATTTTTTCAAGCCGCAAAAATACAAAAAAATTTGATACGCAAGTGTTAAATGTTATAGATTGTTGAAATATTATTTTCTTACAAAAAAAGTCTTGTTTTCTAAAAAGAAAACAAGACTTTTTTATTGACAAGGAATTTTATATGTTATCCTCTTTTTCTGTCATACCG
>JANMGN010000694.1:0-17669 GCA_031374645.1 Chitinophagales bacterium
GAAAAAAACGACCTCGCTCGAAGAACAGAACGCCGTAATCAACTTATACAATTTTTGTACGAAGCGGGCTACGAAACTGTTCCTGCAACGATGGGCCCGCCTTACCGTGGCATAGAAGTAGATGCCAACGAAAATGCTAAAACAATAGACAAAGACGGACGGATTTGGCGAGATTATAAAATCTCAAAACCTGAGCAATTTTCTCGTGTTTTCGGACCTTTGGCACGCTACAAATTGCATGAAGCAAAAGATAAGAATAAAAATTGGGAGCTTAATTTTGAAAAACCTCGAAAAAACGTTTATGAATATGTCGCTCAAAAATATACAGAAGTCGCTCAAAATTACGGCTTAGATTTTATGCGTGGCGATATGTCGCACGTACAAATGCGCTCAAAAGGCGTGCCTGCGAAAGTAGATGAATTTTATGATATTCATAAATACATAAAAGGTTTTATTCAAAAAGAAAAACCTTGGTTTGGTTATTTTGCAGAAAGTTTTCTTGCTCCTGATGGCGTGATGGCGTACGGCAGCGAACTCGAACATCTTGAACAATCTGATGCGGATTCCACGTTGGGCGATTTACAATCTTCGATAGTTGGTTCGGAGGAGTTTTTACAAAATTTCAAACATTATCACAATGTGTTGAAAACCAGAACGTTCGCTCCATGTTTTACGATTATGACAGCCGATAAAGATGATCCTCGTTTTGATTCTTTTTATGTCAAAGGAAACGAGTTACGTTTTTTTGTAGGACTTTTTTTGACAGAAATGCCAAGTTATATGGGCTTAGGTTTCGAGTGTAGGGATACGCACTTAACACCTGCACCTAATGAACATTACACAAAATTGTATGTTTTCCAGATAGATAAAGGCGAAAAAGCTACTTTTTCGCCTTATCAATGGGGCAAAAACAAATTACTTTTTGATAATATAAATCAATTGCGACTTTTGGCAGAATGGCTTTTGCCTTTGATAGAAAATAAAAAGATGATTTGGTTACAAGAGCCTGACAATCAAAAAGTTATCTCTTGGAATTTTGAAAGTTCGCCTTATACTTTTGTCGTAAATTTAGATGTAGAAAAGGAGCAAAAAAATCCCGTAAAAGGAAAAATTATTTTTTCTACGGCAAAAAATACACAAGTAAAAATATTGCAAGCAGGAGAGTGTATTGTGATGGAAAAATAAGGAATTTGCACTGTGTCGCATTACAAATCACAGAACACGTACTATCTCAAACCGCTATACCTAAAGAAATATAGTGGTTTGTTTTTTGAAAAAACTAAAAAACCCATACAACAATAAGTAACTTAATAACGTGTCAATAATCGACAATTTTTTTGTCGTTGTAAAAACAAGGTAACTGTCCGAAGGACTCCTTTGGAGGAGACTGCAAGGGAGTTACCTTGTTGTTTTTACAACGACTTCTCCCAAGGTGTCCTTCGTGACCTTTTTAAAATTGCAGTTACTTTAGCCCAACTACTTATTTATATTTATGGTTTATCCATGATTTTGGCGGAATAGATTTATTGCGCTCTATAAACCCGTGAGGTATTGAAGACCTCACGGGTTTTACCGTGGAAGTTCCGCCAAAATCATGGATGAACCATATTTATCTGTAAAAATATTAAAAATACCTTTTACTTTTGTCTATATTTGCAAAATTAAACAAAACAAAAGATGAACAATAGACTTTTATCATTAGATATTTTTCGAGGACTAACTGTCGCCTTGATGATTATTGTAAATACGCCAGGCAGTTGGGATTTTGTATATCCTGTACTCGACCACGCAAAATGGCACGGTTGCACACCGACCGACTGGGTTTTTCCTTCCTTTTTATTTGCGATTGGTCTTTCGATGCGTTTTTCGTTTAAACCATTTGGTTACGAACTGAGCCAAGAGCTTTTATTAAAAATACTAAAACGGACAGTCATTATTTATCTTTTGTATATTTTATTTATGCAATATTTCCCTTTTTATTATTTGGATAAAAGCGGCGCAATGATTTGGGGCAGAAGAAATCCTGTACGTGTTTTAGGTGTTTTGCCTCGTTTGGCGATATGCTATGCGATAGGTAGTATTATTTGCCTTTCTGTAAAACGACAATATTTGCCTTATATTGCGGGCGGTTTGTTGCTGAGTTATTGGGCGATAATGTATGGCTTCGGAGATGCAGGAAATCCTTACGGACAAGTTCCTTCGCTCAATCAGTTCATTGGCATGAGCGAAGAGCAAATAACGGCTTGGTGGAAAATTCAAATGACTTCTAATGCGGCTTTTAAGCTGGATTATGCCATGCTTGGCGATACTCATATTTACAAAGGCGAAGGTTACGCTTTTGAACCAGAAGGAATTTTGAGTACGCTACCTTCGGTCGTGACGGTAATTTTAGGCTACATGACGGGTACTTATATCCAAGAGAATACAGACCGTGCAGTTGTTATAAAAAAATTAATTACGGTAGGTGCTATTTTTGTTACTGTAAGTTTGATTTGGGATTTTTTTTTCCCTATTAACAAAAAATTGTGGACAAGTTCGTATGTTATCCACATGGCAGGTATTGACATGTTGATAATTGCGATTTTGACTTATATTTTAGATTATAAAGGTATCAAAAAATGGTCTTTTTTCTTTGAAGTCTTTGGAGCAAATGCAATTATGGCTTATCTGGTTTCAGAAGTACCTATTGTATTAAGTTCTCGTTTTAGAATTCCTGAGGCAGATGGAAAGTTCAGTGGGCTTTTTCCTTGGATTTACAAACACGGCTTTGTGCCTTGGGCTGGTGCCTTAAATGGTTCGTTTTTCTTTGCCGTTTGGTGGATGTTTACTTGCTGGGTTATACTATATATAATGTATAGAAATAAAATATTTTTGAAAGTTTAAGATGCACTCAAAATCAAAAAATATCGCTTAATTTTCTAAAATTAAGCGATATTTTAGGACTTAGGCAATTAATAAGTAGTTGCCTAAGCCCTTACTACAAAACACTATTTTTTTCTTGAAATTTTTTCTCTCCACTCGCCCTTTTGGGTATCAGCAAGTACCATAAAATCTGCGACAGAAAGTTTGCATTTACCCGAAATCATAACAGAATCGTCTTCGGAATCTACAAATATCAAATAGCGTCTGATTTTGCCCCTGCGTTCTTTTACCATAATATGTACACGCTCTTTGGCATCTTTGATAGAAACCAAGTCTTCATAGTTGTACTGCCTCATTTTATCAATAAATCGCTTCGATTCCACTGTACCAAAAGCCTTTTCCTTTCCTTCAGCAACCACAATTCGGACTGTACCCAAACCTTTTACCAAATGAGCCACATTTTTGTCCTCTACGAATCTGCTGCCAATTTTAAACGCCAAACCAGGCACCATAATTTTAGTAACACCTGAGCCACGGGCTTGTCTATGGTAAAAATACCAAGCAGGTGACTGTGCTTGCGCAAATAAAGCGCAAACTAAAAACAGGATGAATAATTGTATCTTTTTCATTTTTATAAGAATTTTTAAAGTTATTACTGATTTTTTTATAGTTTTAGGAATTAAACCAACGAGATTTAAAAAACCTCATTGGTTTATTATCCAAAGTAGCAGAAACGTTTTACTTTTTAATCTCAATTTTCCCGTCGGCAGTTTTTACTTTGTTAGCTAATTTAGAAACATCTGCAAGGTTAATATCGCCTACCATACTCATCAAAACAAAATCGTTGTCAGAACCAGCCGCCATAAAAAGCTCGCTCACGACACCATTTTTTTCTTTGACCAAAAACTGAACATTGTCATTTTTGTCTTTTACCGTCATCAGCGGCTCATATTCTTGACGATTAATCGTTTTGAGTGCCTCTGCATAAAGATTTTTGTTGTCTTTTGTTTCTTTTGACAAAATAGTGATGTATTTCATATTTTTAATTATGTTTTTTACATCTTTGTAATCGGGGTCGTTGATGTCAATTTTAGCAATCAACTCGAATAATTTTGGCGCAACCTGTACCGAAGTAAAACTATCGTCGTCGGCGTATTTTTTGAAAAAAGTTTGGATTGCATCATTTGATTGAGCGTGGATAGTAGCAGAAAAGCAAAGCGTTGCCACTGCAATGAAAAGCATCTTTTTCATAACAAGTAATTTTAAAAATGATAAAATAATATTTTTTAGAAATAAAAACCCAAGTAACAGGTTTCTAAAATAATAGACGAAAGAGTTTGTAAAATGGTTGCCTGTGCTTTAGAATTAATTAGACATAAGCCTTTTTTATCTAAACCTCAAAAAATACTATTAGATAATGATGCGTTTTTTTATAAAAATCGTAATTTTGTCAAAAAGATACAATTCATTTTTTATGAAAAAAATATTTACGCTCCTCACACTTCAAATTTTTGTTTTCCATTTTGCAAATGCACAATTCGCTGATGATTTTAACGATGGCGATTTTACAAAAAATCCAACTTGGTCTTGGCAAACAGATAGTTTTATCGTCAATGCCAAACAAGAACTTCAGCTCAATGCAAAAACAGGAGGAAATTCTCGCATTGCTGTCAATTACACTTGCGAGCAAGCCATGATTTGGGAGTTTTTGGTACGTATGGAATTTGCGCCTTCGGCTACCAATCGTACTATAATATACCTTACGGCAAATCCTTTACAAACTACTACTATTACAAATGGTTACTACCTTTTGATGGGAGAAGACGGCACTACGGATAAAATTAAACTTTTTAAAGCAGGCGAAACTACGCCTTTGGCGACTTGTCAAAATACTTTTATCCTAAATAACCTTGTAAATACAAGAGTACGAGTAAAAAGAGGTGCAAATAACCTTTGGACTATCGAAGCAGACTACAATGGCGGCTATGCTTTTACGCAAGAAGCGACGGCGCAAGAGCAAAATCCTTTTCCTTTGATAGCAAATACCAGCTTTGCTTTTTGGTGCGATTATACAGCGACCAGAAAAGATAAATTTTTCTTTGATGATATAAAAGTGAGCAAAAACGAGCCAGACAAAACAGCACCTTTTGTGACGGCTGTTATACCCGACCCTGTTATTGTCAATAAATTTACCGTAAAATTCAGTGAAGTAGTCGATAGTATTTCGGCTAAAGACCCCAGTGCTTATGGGCTAAAAGACCCTGCGGGCAGTCTTATTAGCTTGACTTACAATTACGATAAAGTTACTTTGGAGTATGCCCAAATGATACCTAATAATAATTATTTGCTTCTTGTGTTCCCTGGAATTATCAAGGATTTGGCGGGTAATTTGATGGGCGGACAATCTCAATCTTTTAAAACTGCCACCTTAGCCTCTACTACGATTTTTAATGATGTAATAATAAATGAAATTTTTGCAGATCCTTCGCCACAAATCGGTTTACCCAAAGCAGAATTTATCGAGTTGTACAATAGAAGCACAAAAACAATCAATTTACAAGGTTTTAGCTTGAAAGATAAAGGTACTACGCAGTATAAATTACCAAAATTCACTCTACAACCAAACGCTTACGTAATTATTTATAAGCGAGATAAAGCAATAGATTTTGGAAAATATGGCGATACTATCGCAGTTACTACTTTTTTTACATTGGATAGCGACAACGAAGAAATTACTCTTTTTAATGAAAAAAATGAGTTGATGGATAAAGTAAGTTATAGTTTAGGAACTTATCAAGATGTAAAAAAATCAGACGGCGGTTGGTCACTCGAATGTATCAATCCTAATACGCCTTGTTTGGGTGGTTATAATTTTCGAGCGTCTGAAAACGAAAACGGAGGTACGCCTGGCAAAATAAATTCTGTCTTTTCAAAAGAGATAGAAAAATCGCCTTTGCTTCTGACTTATGTTTTCCCTACAAATGACAGCGAAATTTTAGTACAATTTAACAAAAATCTTGATTTTTCTACTTTACAAAATGCTGTTTTTGATATTGAAACAGGTATAAATACTGTCGTGCAAGGCGCAAATTTTCAAGAAGCGAAAATAACGCTCAACTCAGCAATGCAGAAAGGGAAAATTTATACTTTGAAAATTAAAAAGGCTTTGGAAGATTGTGTTGGAAATGCGTTTTCGGAAACTGAAGTAAAAATCGGCGTTCCAGAAACGGTTGCTGCAAAAGATGTCGTTATAAACGAGATTTTATTTAATCCTAAAACAGGAGGTACAGATTTTGTAGAAATTTACAATCGCTCGAAAAAAATAATCAACCTCAACGAACTCAATATCGACAACAGACAAAAATTGGACGTACAAGAAATAAACGTTAATTATTTGCTTTTGCCTAATGAATACGCTGTTTTGACGGAAAGTAAAAGTATTTTACAAGCGCAAGGTTACACGATAAAAAATCCGAACGCTATCGTGGAAACAAAACTGCCTTCTTTCGATGACGATGAAGGCAACGTTACGTTGATAAAAGCCGATGCGCCTGGCAAACTCATCATAGATGCTGCGGATTACGATAAATCATATCATTATCCTTTGCTCAAAGACCAAAGTGGCGTTTCCTTGGAGCGCATCAATCCTGATGGCGAAAGTAACAATAAAAGTAACTGGTATTCGGCAGCTTCCACCGCTGGTTTTGCTACACCAACGTATCAAAATTCGCAATTTTTAATTGCACAAAAAGCTGATAATGAGTTATTTAGCTTAGAAAATACAAGATTCTCTCCTGATGGCGATGGCTTTGAAGATCTTTTGTTTATTCAATATAAAAATACTTTAACAGGACTTACTGCAAGCGCAAAAGTCTTCGACTTAGATGGTCGTTTGATAAAAAATATCGCAGGAAGTGAGTTATTGGCGAATGAAGGTGCATTGCGTTGGGATGGAGATACCGAAGACGGTACAAAAGCACTGATAGGAATTTATGTCGTTTTTGTGCAGTATTTTACGCCTGACGGTACGACTGGAAATTGGAAAAAAACGGTCAGTTTGGTCGGAAAATTATAGTTTTTAATAAATAGAAAAATAAAAAAGGCTTTCTCAAAATTTTGAGAAAGCCTTTTTTATTTTAAAAATCTTTATCGTTCACATCATCTAAATACGCTTTGATTTCGCTCGTGACCGAAGCCACACAACCGTCCTCAAAAGGCGACCTCAAATTAGCTAATTTTACCAAATCTAAGAAAGTTTGACTTCCACCAGCTTTGCAAAGACGAAGATAATCGCTCCAAGCGGTGTCGTGATTTTCACGGTCTTTTTTCCAAAACTGGAAAGCACAAACCTGCGCCAAAGTATAATCAATGTAGTAAAAAGGAGAGTTAAAAATATGGTTTTGACGCTGCCAAAAAGTTCCTTTTTTCAAAAAAGCATTGTCATCATATTTGCGATGAGGTAAATATTTCTCTTCTATCGCCTGCCAAACATCGTTTCTTTCTTCTGGTGTAAAATAAGGATTTTGATAAATAACGTGTTGAAATTCATCGACCGCTACACCGTAAGGCAAAAAGTGAATTGCACCAGCCAAATGTGAATATTTATATTTTTCAGTATCTTTTTCAAAAAACAACTTCATCCAAGGCCAAGTAAAAAATTCCATACTCATAGAGTGAATTTCGCAACTCTCGTAAGTAGGCCAATTGTACTCGCTCATACCAATATCTTTGCTCGAATACACCTGAAAAGCATGACCTGCTTCGTGTGTCAAAACATCAATATCGCCACTTGTTCCGTTGAAATTAGAAAAAATGTAAGGTGCTTTAAAATCACTGATAAAGGTGCAATAGCCACCCGTCGCTTTGCCTTCCCGATTGACCAAATCCATCAATTCGTTTTTGCGCATAAAGTTAAAAAACTCATCTGTCTCAGGCGAAAGCTCTTGATACATCGTACTCGCATGATTTACAATCCAATCTGGCGAGCCTTGCGGTTTTGCATTTCCCGAAGCAAATTTAAACTCTTCATCGTAGTGAAAAAGTTTATCCAATTTCAATCTTTTGCGCTGTCTTTCGTACAATTCATTTGCAATCGGGACGATTTCTTGGTGGACTTGTCGTCGATAATTCGCTACCATATCCGCATCATAATCCATGCGCAACATACGAACATAAGCCAATTCTATAAAATTTCGATAACCTAATTTTGACGCAATTTCGTGACGTATTCTAACCAATTTATCAAAAATAGTTTCGACTTTTTCACTTTGCGCTTCAAAAAACGCCCATTTTGCATCACTTGCTTCTTTGCGAAGCGTACGATCTTCGCTGCTTTCTATCGCCGTAATCGTAGAAAGATTATACTTTTCTCCACGTACAAAAATTTCAGCCGTAGCTTTGAGTTTAGTGTATTCGCTGCTCAATTTATTCTCCTCTTGCAGGTCTTCCATTATCTCAGGAATAAAAGTTTTCAAACTATATTCTGCAATCGTAAAAAGTGTTTTGCCCCATTTTCTTTCCAATTGCGGGCGCAAAGAAGACTGCAAAAGCGCACGATAATACTCCGTCACTAAGGCTTGTATCTTAGGAGAGTTTTCATCAAAAAAATTATTTTCTGCCTCATAAAATTCATCACGAGTGTCGTTAGAATGACGAATATAGCACAAATTATACATCGTATCAAACTCTTGACGCAAAGCATTTATTTTGTCAAAAGCAATTATTTGTATCGCTTCATCTTGGCTATTTTTAAAAGTAGCCAAAGCCAGATTGAAATCTTCGGTAAACTGTTGAATATCAGGGCGTTGATATTTATAATCTTTAAATGTCATATAGTAGGCGTGTAGAAATAATTGACAATTTTAGTCTAATTACTTAAGATATTTTTTGCAAAGTTAAAAAAATCCTTAGTGATAAAGATATTTTTTCGATAAAGTTTATAAAATATAAGGTTAAATTCCTATTTTTGACGCAAAGTTTAAATCAATTTTTTCAAAATGGAAGTTAATTTTCACACTTCTAAAAACAAATAATATATGTACACAGGTAGTCTTCATTTACATAGCCTATTGCGTTGGGTAATGGTTGCTCTTATGATTTTTTTGCTTTTGCGCTCTTTTATGGGACGCAAAGACGGACGTGCTTTTACTGCACAAGACCGTAAATTAGTTCTTTTCCTGATGATTTCAGCTCATTTACAATTAGTTATTGGTTTGTATCAATATTTTGTAGGCAATTGGGGCGTAAAACAATTTGAAAATCTTTCTATGGGCGAAGTGATGAAAAATGCGACTTCTCGCTTTTTTGCAGTCGAGCATCTTACAAGTATGCTCATAGCAATTATTTTGATAACAATCGCCAACTCAACAAGTAAAAAAGCGATGGAGGACAACTCAAAATGGAATCGTTTGTTTTGGCTCTATACCATTTCATTTTTATTGATATTGGCTTGTGTACCTTGGCCTATCAGAGAAGTTGGTGCAGGAAGAAGCTGGTTTCCAGGAATGTAATTTGGTCGTTTTTTCTAAGCAAATAATCGTTTAAATTTGTGATTTCGATTAAAAAAATGTATATTTGACAAGTTTTTACAAAATTTATTATAAGAACAAAAAAATCAAAATATGGAAACTTCTTTTATTTTACTCCTGATTGCAATTGCACTGCTTGTATTCGATGGATTTGTGACTATTCAACAAGGAACAGTTGGTGTTGTGACTATTTTCGGTAAATACCAACGTGTCTTAAATCCTGGACTGAATTTTAAAATTCCTTTTATTGAAAAGGTTTTCAAACGTATTTCGGTACAAAATCGTTCGATAGAACTTGAATTTCAAGCCATTACAATCGACCAAGCCAATGTACATTTCAAAACAATGCTTTTGTATGCAGTTTTGGATAGTGCCGAGGAAACCATCAAAAATGTTGCTTTCAAATTTATGGCAGAAGCCAATTTGATGCAAGCACTTTCTCGTACGGTCGAAGGCAGCATACGCAGTTATGTAGCGACACGCAAACAATCTGAAATTTTGTCTTTGAGAAAAGAAATCGTAGAAGACGTGAAAACACACCTTGACCAAACGCTCGAATCTTGGGGCTATCATTTGATAGATTTGCAACTCAACGACATTTCTTTTGACGAAGAAGTAACTCGTTCGATGGCAAAAGTAGTTGCCTCGAGCAACTTGCGTGCAGCAGCCGAAAACGAAGGTCAAGCCCTTTTGATTACCAAAACAAAAGCAGCAGAAGCAGACGGAAACGCAATCCGTATTTCAGCAGAAGCAGAACGTGAAGCCGCACAATTGCGTGGACAAGGTGTTGCTTTATTTAGAAAAGAAGTAGCAGAAGGTATGGCAGAAGCGGCAAAAGCAATGCAACGAGAACATTTGGATTCTTCGCTTATTTTGTTTTCGATGTGGACAGAATCGCTCAAACATTTTGCAGAAACGGGCAGAGGAAATGTCATGTTTTTAGATGCTTCGCCTGAAAATATGGACAAAACACTCCAACAAATGATGGCAATGATGCAACTGGATAATAATAGGAAAGCGTAGGTTTTTTTATTGTGTTTATAAATTTGTTATGTGACCCTTTTTACTTACTTAGTCAAAAGGCAAAGCAGTACGAGAATAAAATAAATAAAAAAGCCAGTAGAAAATTAATTTTCTGCTGGCTTTTTTGTTTATTTTAAGCAAAAACAGCATCTAAAATAGCTTGTTGCTCTTTTACGTGCAATTTAGCGTAACCTGTTGCTGGCGAAGCAGCTATTTTTCGAGCTATCACAGTAGCATTTTTGAAATGCTCAAAGCGAGAAGTAAGGTACTGCCAAGCACCATTATTTTCTGCTTCTTCTTGCGCCCAGACAACTTCTGCACCTTTATATTTTTTCAAAATATCCGCTATTTGTGCTGCAGGATAAGGATATAACTGTTCGATACGCACTAATGCAATATCTTTATTATTGTTTGTTACACGCTCTTTTGCAAGGTCTATATATAGTTTCCCTGAGCAAAAAACGACTTTTCGTGCTTTTTTTACCTCTGTAACATCGTCTATTACTTCTTGGAATTTTTTACCTGTTTCAAAATCAGCCAAAGGAGAATGTACCGCATCACTACGAAGATTCGCCTTAGGTGCCATAACGATAAGCGGCTTACGGAACGGTCGCTCTAATTGTCGGCGTAAAAGGTGGAATAAATTTGCAGCGGTAGATATATTTGCTACGGTGATATTATTTTCAGCACAAAGCTGCAAGTAACGTTCCAACCGTGCCGAAGAGTGTTCTGGTCCTTGACCTTCCATACCGTGAGGCAACAACATAACCAAACCATTTTGACGCAACCATTTTGTTTCGGCTGAGGCAATAAATTGGTCAATCATAATTTGTGCACCGTTACCAAAATCTCCAAACTGCGCTTCCCAAATCACTAAATTATCAGGAGAAGCTCCTGCATAACCATATTCAAAACCAAGCACAGCATATTCTGACAACAAGGAGTTAAAAATACGCATTTCGCCTTGTTTTGTATCAATATTATCCAAACGATTGTAAGAAACATACGTATTTTTATCTACTACGATACAGTGTCGATGTGAAAAAGTACCTCTTTTGACATCTTGTCCAGTCATACGAACATCTTTTCCTTCTAACAAAATAGAGCCGTACGCCATCAGCTCCGCAGTAGCCCAATCCACTTTGCCAACAACGTAGTTTTTCTCTACATTTTCAAGTAATTTTTGTACTTGTTGCTGAGGAGAAACACCTTGCGGCAACTTTTTCAAATGCCCTATTAATTTTTCAATCGTTTTCTTATCAATTCCCGTAGCTGGCGAAGTTTCAAAATCAGCATCAGTCGTATGCTTTTTTAATTTCCTCCACGCCTCTTCTGTTTCTTGGTATTTATAAGAAAAAGGATGTTGTTTTACTTCATCTAAACGATTTTGAAGGTCGTCGTTGAATTTTTGCTTCATTTCTTCCGCCAATTTCGCTTCGATTTCGCCTCTTGCAATAAGCTGTTTGCCATATAAAACACGAGGATCTTCATGCTCGCTGATAAGTTTATACAACAAAGGGTGCATTAGTTCAGGTCCATCTTGCTCATTGTGGCCACGTTTGCGATAGCAAACCATATCTACAAATACATCTGTATTGAATTTTTGACGGTACTCCATCGCTAATTCGCAAACGAAAACAACCGCTTCTGGGTCATCTCCATTAACATGAAATACAGGTGCTTGTACCATATTTGCAGCAGCAGTAGAGTACGTAGAAGTACGTGCATCTTCAAAGTCAGTCGTAAAACCTATCTGATTATTAATAACAAAATGCAACGAACCGCCAGTGTGATAGCCTTTTAGCATACTCATCTGTACCGTTTCATACACCACTCCTTGTCCAGCTGCGGCAGCATCGCCATGTATTATAATAGGTAAAACCTTATCAAAATCACTATTGTAAAGCAACTCCGCTTTTGCACGTAAAAAACCTTCCACCACAGGATTGACAGTTTCTAAATGTGACGGATTAGGAGCAAGTTTCAAATGCACACTTTTTCCACTTGGTGTAGTTACCTGAGAAGAATAACCCATGTGATATTTTACGTCGCCACTACCGATAGTCAAATCTTCGGGTAATGCTTTGTCAAATTCATTGAAAATATGCTCGTAAGTTTTGCCCAAAATATTGGTCAAAATATTCAAACGACCACGGTGCGCCATACCAATCATAATTTCTTCTACGCCTTTTTCAGCACTAAAATTAATAATAGCATCGAGTGCAGCAACCGTAGATTCGCCTCCTTCGAGTGAAAAGCGTTTTTCTCCACCAAAACGTTTTCCTAAAAACTCTTCAAAACCTACTGCACCATTGAGTTTTTCTAAAATACGACGTTTTTTCTCCAAAGAAAAATGATAATCAAAAGTATTGCGGCTTTCTATACGTTCACGCAACCATTTACGGCGATTCCTATCCTCAATATGACAATATTCAAAACCAATATGTGCGCAATAAACCGCTTGAAGTCTATCTAAAATTTGTTGTAAAGTAGCATTTTTTAAACCAATTTCTTCTCCTGCCTTAAAAACAGTATTCAAATCAGCTTCGCTCAAATCGTAATCTTCTAATTGAAGATGCGGTTCACGATCTTTGCGTGAACGTATCGGATTAGTATCTGACAACAAATGACCTCTATCTCGATAACCGTGAATGATAGACATTACACTAAACTCTTTTTCAGAAAGACCGCCGCTAATCGCAGTATCGTTTGAAGTGTTTGAAGTGTTTGAACTGACATTTGCAATGCTCGCAAAATCAAAACCTTTGAAAAAATACGCCCAACTCATTTCTACATTGGCTGGGTCTTTCTGGTACTCTCGGTACAGTCCTTCTATAACTGCAGGATGTGCATTGCTGATAAATGAATAATCGCTCATATAATACTATTTATAATTCAAAAAATTATTGGGTTTGAGAAATTGTTAAATTTTCATATTTTTTAACGCTAAAAAAAAGTATTTGTTTGCAAAAAAGTGCAAATAACGTTGATTTTTTATAATTTCAAAAAATCACATCAAAACCTTGCAAAATTAAGGATAATATATATATGTATCAAATATTTTTTGACAAAAAATAATAATATATTTCGTTTGCTGCTTTTTTGAAAAAATTATGGTTTTTTAGAACAACCTACAAAAGAAGACATTTTTTTTAAGTTTTATACTAATATCATTTTATTCTCAATAAAAGTTTATATTTTATTTTAACGTTTACTTAGTTTTTTTGTACAGTATTTAATAAGGTATTTTCAAATAAAATCGTAATTTTGAGTTTATTTTATCAAAAACCTTTTTAACAAACGCCTTATTTATGCAAAAAACATTAACCTTACTTACTTTACTTATATTTTTTGCCGCTTGCAGCAAAAAATATACAGCCGAAACACTTCCTTCTCAACGGCTGCAATTCGGAACAGGCGGCGGTTTTACGGGACAACAAAACGCTTATCTTTTGCTCGATAACGGACAAATTTTTAAGCAAAAAGACCTCGACGGCAAAAAATTTGAAGCACTTGGAAAAATCCCAAAAAGTGTAGCATCTGCCTTTTACAAGCAATGCAAAACGTACGACAAATTAAAAGTTAATCGCCCTGCCGATTTGTACAATTTTATCACTTTAAAAAATGATAGTACCAACCTCAAATGGCAATGGGGCAACGGTACGACCGTAAAAGACAGCACCGTAAATGCGCTTTTCAAATTACATAAGACACTTTTTGAGACAATACCTAAAAATTAATTAAAAATTTATAATTACTTCATAATCAGTTATTTATAAATAAATAATCTAATATTTTTAATATGAAAAAATTCCTAATTACTGTATTTACGCTTACGTCTTTGAGTTTATTTGCTCAAACACGCATAAAGCAAAATCCGCCAAACGCTACGGATAATACCAATTCGTCAGCTACACAATTACCAGATTTGAAAAGACCTTCGGGCGCAAATTCTGCCATTCCTTTGGCAGAACCTTCGCCATTTATTGGTGGTTTAGAAAATTTCAAACCATTGGTACGGACGGAACGCCCGATGCTCGACCCATCTTTAAAAATTATGCGTGACGACGAAGGCGACATCATTATGATAAAAGGTTCTTTGGATAAAACAACTACCAAACGTGATTTAGCTCAGCGTGCGAAAGACTACATCGGTGCATTGAGTGCAGAGTTGCCTTTGCGTGATGCTGCCAATGAATTTAAAATTGTAAAGTCTGAAAAAGACGAACTAAACATTGAGCATACTCGTTTGCAACAAACGTGGAAAGGTGTAGAAGTGTATGGTGGAGAAATTATTTTACACGGAAAAAATGAAGCGTTCGAAATGATGAATGGTCGTTTTTATCCAACTCCAAACATTCAAAATACAACGCCCAATATCAGCGACCGTGAAGCTGAACTTTTTGTAGAAAAAGATTTGCAAAGCAAAAATATCACAGTAGAAGGGTTGCATAAAAAAATGCCTTTTACAAGCGAAAAACAAGCAAATTTAGTTATTTTTCATAAAAATAGACTAAAAAACAACGCACGTTTGGCGTGGCATTTGACTGTTTTCCCAAGTACACTTAGTCGCTACGAGTATTTTGTAGATGCCAATACAGGCGAAGTGATACACTCTTTTTCGCACAGCTGTAACTTCGTAGGCGAACATCATCATGCTGTAAATGGCGATTGTGAAGAAAATCTACCACCTGTTGATGGGCCTACAACCGTAACTGGTGCGACTGATCTTTTTGGTATCGGACGTACTCTAAATACACACAACATAGGCAATACTTATTACTTGATAGACAGCAAACGCTCTATGTTTAATGCTGCAAAATCTAAACTTCCCGAAGAGCCTATTGGCGCAATTTGGACACTTGATGCTTTCAATACTTCTCCTGAAAAAGAGGCAACTTTCAATTACGATAATGTCAAGTCGAATAACAATACTTGGAGCAATCAAACGGCTGTTTCGGCACATTATAATGGTGGAATTGCTTATGATTATTTCAAAAAAACGCACGCTCGTGAAAGTATAAATGGTAAAGGCGGTACTATTATTTCTTTGATAAATATTGCGGACAAAAATGGAAAAAGTATGGAAAATGCTTTTTGGAATGGCGAGGCAATGTTTTACGGCAATGGTGGTGCAGCATTTGCACCTTTGGCAAAAGGGCTTGATGTGGCTGGTCACGAAATGTCGCATGGTGTAATTCAAGAAACAGCAGGTTTGGAATATCAAGGCGAATCTGGTGCAATGAACGAATCTTTTGCTGATATTTTTGGAGCAATGATAGACCGTAACAACTGGCAAATTGGCGAAGAGGTTGTAAAAAAAGCAGTATTTCCTTCAGGCGCATTACGTGATTTATCTAACCCAAATAACGGTGGAAAAAGCCTAAATGACAACGGTTGGCAGCCAAAACAAGTGAGCGAGCAGTACAAAGGCACACAAGATAATGGCGGTGTGCATATTAATAGTGGTATCACGAACTTTGCTTTTTATAAGTTTGCAACAGCAACTACGAAAGAAAAAGGCGAAAAAGTATTTTATCAAGCACTCACTAAATACTTGGTAAAATCTTCCAAATTTATTGATCTTCGTGCAGCTGTTGTGCAGTCTGCAACTGATTTTTATGGTGCAGCAAGCAACGAAGTGACGCAAGCAAAATTAGCTTTTGATGCCGTAGGTATTGGCGGCGGCGGTACTACGACTGGCGACACCTACCAAACAAATACTGGCGTAAATCCTGGTACTGATTTTATTGCTTACACGGATGCTAATTATCTGGGTATCAATATTTTAGATGTGGCGAAAAATCAGACTTTCAAAGTAAGTTCTTTGGAGCTGAACAGTCGCCCGAATGTAACGGATAATGGTACTTCGATGGTTTTTGTAGCAGCAGATAAAAATCCTTACGAGATTAATTTTGATTGGGCAAAAGGTACTTTTACAAAAGAGCAACAAATAGACTATAGCAAGATTTACAGAAATATTGCTACTTCAAAAGATGGTAATTTATTGGCGATAACGACTGTACCGTCAGACAATAAAGTAACAATTTATGATTTTTCTAAAAGTCCAGTAACACAAAAAACGTTTACTTTATACAACCCTACTTACACAGAAGGTGTAGCAACAGGCGATGTTTTGTATTCTGATGCTTTGGATTTTGATATTACAGGCGAGTACTTAATGTATGATGCCAAAAATAAAATCAATGGAAAATCTGGTACTATCGAGTATTGGGACATTGGTTTTATGCGTGTTTATGACCGTAAAGCGAAAGGTTTTGGCGATGGCAAAATTGAAAAATTATTTAGTGATTTACCTGAAAAAACAAGTGTTGGAAATCCACAGTTTTCTAAAAATTCGCCTCACATTATCATTTTCGACTATATAGACTATTATGATAAGAAGAATTATGCTGTCAGTGCTAATTTACAAACAGGTAAAACAGGCGATTTGGTAGCTGGTACTTTTTCAGACCCCAGTAATTTTTCTGGTTTATTGCCTACTTTCTCTCGTAAAGATGACAAAATCGCTTATGAAGATGAAGACTTTTTGGGCAGCTATATCGCTACGGTGGACTTGAATACAGATAAACTTTCTACCAAAACAGGTACTACAAAAACCATCAAAGATGATACGCACTGGCCTCAGTGGTTTTCTAATGGTGTCCGTAAATTAAATGTTGGAACAAGTGACAATTCGCTCGAACAAGTAAAAATTTATCCAAATCCTGTAAGCAATAACCTTATCGTAGAAGCAACAGAAAGCCTTGATAATCAAACGATTATCGTTTTAGATATTCTTGGAAAAATGATGCTCGCTCAAAGATTATCGCTTGGAAAAAATAGCCTCAATATGAGTGATTTCCCTAACGGAACATATATTTTGAAAGTTGGAAACGCAACACGCAAAGTGGTAAAAATATAGTTTCTCAGAATTGATTTTAAAAAAAAAGCTACAAGTGAAGGTCACTTGTAGCTTTTTTTATTGCATTTTTTTTGAGCCAAACGCTACCAAAAAAAATATCACTCTACCAAAATAACCTTCCCTTGCTTCAATATTTTTTGTTCGTATCGAATAGTATAAAAATACATTCCTTTGGGTAGGTTTTGGTAATCAAAAGTATAGTTTTGGTCATAATTTGCTAAAGGTTTCCTGTCTATTCTTTGCCCTAACCCATTGTATAACTCCCAGTAGGCTGATGGATAGTTTTTTAAATCTATTTCTAAGTTAAATTGTCCAGTAGTTGGATTTGGTGC
>JANMGN010000712.1:0-6949 GCA_031374645.1 Chitinophagales bacterium
AATCACTTGGATATTGAATCTATTATTTGGTTGGAAAATTTCTTAAAAGATTATGCTGGTGCTGTAATCGTTATCTCGCATGATAAGCAATTTTTAGATAACATTACGACACGTACCGTAGAAATTGAGTTAGGAAAAATGCACGATTACAAAGCAAATTACTCAAAATACGTCGAATTACGCAAAGAAAGACGTAAATTGATGCAAAATGCTTTTGACAATCAGCAGCGTGTTATTGCAGATAAAGAGCGTACAATAGACCGTTTTAAGGCAAAAGCCAACAAGGCTTCGATGGCGCAATCTATGATGAAACAGCTTGATAAAATGGAGCGTGTAGAACTTGACGATGAAGATATTACAGCGATGAAAATACGTTTCCCAGAGCCGCCACGTGCTGGAACTATCCCAATAGAAGGTAAAGGAATTAAGAAAAGTTATGGCGATTTGCACGTATTGAGTGGTGTAGATTTCAAGATGGATAGAGGCGACCGTGTGGCTTTTGTAGGTCAAAATGGTCAAGGAAAGACAACTTTGGCAAAAATTTTAGTAGAAGCCGAAAATGCAACAGAAGGTACTGTCGTAATAGGACACAACATCGCAGTGGGCTATTACGCTCAAAATCAGGCGGAAACTTTATATAGAGAATTGACAGTATTGCAAACGGTAGAGCAAATTTCTCCACCAGAAATGCGTACTCGTTTGCGCAACGTTTTGGGTTGTTTTATGTTTAGTGGAAATGACGTGGACAAAAAAGTTTCGGTACTTTCGGGAGGCGAAAGAGCAAGATTAGCGTTGGCATGTATGTTGTTGCGTCCGATAAACTTATTGGTACTCGATGAGCCTACGAATCACTTGGATATGATTTCAAAAGACGTTCTCAAACAAGCGATTATGGATTATGAAGGTTCTTTGATTATCGTTTCGCACGACCGTGATTTTTTAGCTGATTTGACTACAAAAACATTTGAATTTAGAGATAAACAGATTTTTGAACACTTAGGAGATGTCAATTATTTCTTAGCAAAACGTCAATTAAATGACATGCGCTCGGTGGAAATGTCCTCAAAAACTTCAAAATCAGCTTCAACTCCTGCACCTATACAATTAGATGATAATGCTAAAAAAGCATTGCAGAAAAAAGTCCAAAATGCAGAACGAAAAATCCAAGATTTGGAGAAAAAAGTAAAAGATTTGGAGAAAATGATGGGCGAAGATGGTTTTTATCAAAAAGCAGATTCGCAACAAAAAATGAATCAATATAAGGTTGCAAAAACCGAACTCGACGAAGCAATGGAGGAATGGGAATTAGCAACGATGGAAATGGAAGGGTAAGTAATTTATAATGAATAACTAAAAATTAATAATTATAAACACCTTATAATCAGTTTATTATAAAAAAATTAATAATCCAAAATTATTTCATTCGCAATACTAAATATTTTTAAAATGTCAAAAATATTAATCATTGGCGCAGGTGGCGTTGGACAAGTAGTAGTGCATAAATGCGCTCAACATCCAGAGGTTTTTTCACAAATTATGTTGGCAAGCCGCACAAAATCTAAGTGTGACCGCATCGCAGCAGATGTTGAAAATCGTTATGGACAAAAGATAAAAACAGCTAAAATAGATGCTGACGATGTGCCTCAATTGGTAAAGCTCATCAAACGTTTTAAACCTGCAATGGTTCTGAACGTAGCACTACCCTATCAAGATTTGACCATCATGGACGCTTGTTTAGAAACGGGTGTTCACTACTTAGATACGGCAAATTACGAACCAAAAGATGTCGCAAAATTTGAGTACAGCTGGCAATGGGCGTATCAAGAACGCTTTGAAAAAGCTGGCTTGATGGCTGTTTTAGGTTGCGGATTTGACCCTGGCGTTACGAATGTGTACACCGCTTATGCAGCCAAACATCATTTTGACGAAATACATTATTTGGATATTGTAGATGCAAATGCTGGTTCACACGGCAAAGCTTTCGCTACAAATTTTAATCCAGAAATCAATATACGTGAAATTACGCAGCCTGGTCGCTATTTTGAAAATGGCGAATGGGTCGAAATTCCAGCGCATAGTGTGATGTTGCCTTTGAATTATCCTGAGATTGGACCTAAAAACTCTTATGTTTTGTACCATGAAGAGTTAGAATCATTGGTAAAACATTTCCCAACGCTCAAAAGAGCAAGATTTTGGATGACTTTTGGCGAAGAGTATTTGACGCATTTACGAGTGATACAAAATATCGGAATGGCAGGTATCGAGCCTATTAATTTTAAAGGAAAAAAGATAGTTCCTTTGGAATTTTTGAAGGCGGTTTTGCCAGACCCAGGCAGTTTGGGCGATAATTATACAGGCTGGACTTCTATTGGTTGTCGTATCAGAGGTATCAAAGACGGTGAGGAAAAAACCTATTACGTTTATAATAATTGCAGCCACAAAGCAGCTTTTGAAGAAACAGGTACGCAAGGCGTAAGCTATACGACGGGCGTTCCTGCGATGATTGGCGCAATGATGATGCTCACAGGAGAGTGGAAAGGCAAAGGTGTTTTCAACGTAGAACAACTCAATCCAGACCCTTTTATGGCAAAACTAAACCAATATGGTTTGCCTTGGCACGAACAACATAACATAGATTTAGAATTATAAAGTAAAAAAATGCTAATTTTATATTTCATACCTCACAAATGTTCTCGTCCGTGAGGTATGAAATATAAATTATCGCTCCTCTTGCTTATTGTATTTCTCTACAACCTCTTCTAATTTCTCGTTTCTCTCCATCGATTTTTTCCAATTACTCATATCTTTGACTTTTGCAGGTTTCACTTTGGGAATAACTATAACATCGGTTTTTCGTTGCATTTTATTGTTATTACTCGGTCGTGGTGCTTCAACTACTGCAACAGGCGATGGCAAAAGCGCAGCTATTTCCTCTTGGCAAGCATAAATTCCTTCTTGCGCTGCACTCACATCAATCGCTACTTTCCCTACAATCAAAATAGCATCGTTGTAAGCATTTTTTGATTTCCGAAAGGCTTCTGCTACTTCGTCAGGCGATTTTTTGCCTTTCATAGCCGAAGCAATTCTGTACAATTTGTGCGCTTCGTTGATTTTTTGGCTGTATTTCAGTAAAGCAGTAACATAAACTGTATCTACATTTGCGCTTGAATTGAGTTTTTTCTTACAATTTTCAATTTTTAGTTTTATACTATCTGTATTAATTTTATAGTCCGCAACAGCATCTATCGCTTTCTCATAAATAGACATTGCACGCAAATAATCATCTTTGCTTGGTTTATCCGAACATTCGTTATTTCCTAATTCCAAATAAAATTTAAAATCTACAAATGCCTTAGTGGAATCTTGCTGTCGTTGCGCAGTTTTTACAGTCAATTCTTTTATTTCAGCACGATGACTAAAAAAATTAAAAGCGAAAAAGGAAGCCAACAAAGCCACTACTCCGCCACCTACAAAATACCAAAATCGCAATGGAAAACGAGCCGAAGGCGCATCTGAAATAGGAGTATTTTCCACGGGAGAAAAAACCGCTTTTGCATTGCTCCCTTGCAGTTTTTGAACCACAAAACGCAGATTTTCAGCAACTTGTGTAAAAGGCTCTTCTGCTGTTTTCCAAACACTGCTTAGTAGCGGCTGCTGATTTTTAGGCAAAACTTGTAAAGTAGCAAAAGGTGTATCTTGCCACAAACAAGCTCGTGCAAGGATAGGAATAACAGTACATTTTCCAGATTTGTGCATTGCCAAAGCCTGTGTCATACTTTCATTGTAGCACTCATCAGAAGCTATAAAATCCGCACTTATCAGCAACAAAATAATCTGAGATTTTTGTATAACCTCCTTGGTCGTCGTTTGCCATTCTTGACCTGGCATGACCAAACCATCGTACCAAACTGTTACATTTTGAGTACGCTCCAAAACGCTAAGATGCGTTTTCAACTCCGCAAGAATACTTTCATCTTCGTGCGCATAAGCAATAAATATATCAATATGTTTTGACATTGCGTAAATCTTGGTTGTGTAATTCCCCTTTCATATCAGTTAAACTACAAATATATACTGTTTATTGTTATTTTAGTTAAATTTGTAATTTTATTTTTATTAATCGTAGTTTTGTGCAGAGATTCAACACGACTATTATGAAAAAATACCGCAACAACGGAGTAATCGGCGCACTTCTCGATGAAAGTGAATATAAGGAATTTAACGAAGGTTTAGAAAAAATCAAGGTAGTCGAACCTGAAAATGCACAGTTTGTGAATAGATGGAATGGGTGTAGAAGCGAAGATTAATTGATAATTATCAATTGTTGATTGTTCTTTTATCTGTATATTTGCACTTCTATCTAAATTACACCTTAATTTTAATATGTTAAAAAATATCATTTTAATTTTTTTTTGCTTTTCAATACAACATAATATTTTTGCTCAAACAATAGATAGCACTAAGAAAATCACTACGTTTTCGGGTTCGCTTGGTATCACAAACAATGGTTTTTCTATTGTTCCAGCTTTTTCTCTGAATGCACCTGCGACGATAATATTGTTGAATTGGCGCAAAGGAAAATTTAGTATTGAACCCGAGTTTCGAGTAACGCCCGATGTCAAAAAAGGCGGACTTTTACTTTGGTTTAGGTATCATGCCATTCAAAAAGGAAATTTTACGTTCCGTACAGGTTTTCATCCTGCGTTGAACATTCAACCTCGAGCGATAACGCTCAATAACGAGCCTTATACGATTAACCAAATGCGTCGTTTCTTGGCATGGGAACTTGCGCCAAGTTACAAAATCAATAAGCATATTGGCGTAGGTATGTATTACCTTCAAGGCAATGGCTTACAAAAAGATGGACCTCAAACGAGCCATTTTGTTCATATTAGTACGCCTATTACAAATATTGCTTTGGGAAAAAACATGAAATTCAGTATCATTCCAGGTGCTTTTTACTTGAATTTGGACGGTTACGAAGGCACTTATATCACAGGTGCAACTTCACTATCGCATAGCAAATTGCCTTTGACCTTCACTTCTGGTATCAATAAAACGATAAAATCCAACTTGCCTGGCAACAAAGATTTTCTTTGG
Organism: Chitinophagales bacterium; assembly: GCA_031374645.1. GTDB lineage: Bacteria > Bacteroidota > Bacteroidia > Chitinophagales > Saprospiraceae > CANHEE01. The sequence goes on from JANMGN010000712.1 coordinate 5,101, forward strand.
AATGTAGGTTTGAATTATGTTTTTAGGAAAAAATTGGCGCAAATTAAATAATTATAAAAATGAAAAAAATACTTATAGTAATAGGATTAATAAGTAGTTGGGCTAAAATAACCGTAATTTCTATACGCTTACTTAGCATTTCAATTTTCGCTTATGGCACAAACGACTAAAAGCCGTCTTAATTATTGGCTTATTACAAAAAGGAAATCAATGTTTGATTGGCAAGAGAAAACTGAGTTGCATTAATAAAAAAACATAAATCACTAACAATCAATAAAATATAAATAATATTATTAAAATATTTAATTCTTTTTCTTATTTTTTATTCTCGATTTTATTGTCTTTCAAAGCAATCGCACAAGAAAAAAATATTTTTCCGAAAGGAGAAAAATCTCCAAATGTACATCATATTGGCACAGTTTATCTCAAAGAAGTCAATTCGGCTGATAGTGTTTTTAATACTGGTATTTCGGAAGTTGTAATGGAAGCAGGCGCACGCCTGGATTGGCACAAACATCCTGGCGGACAGATTTTGATGATTACTGATGGCGAAGGTTACTACCAAGAGCGCAACAAAGCAAAACAAACAGTTCGTAAGGGCGAAATCCTAAAATGTCAGCCAAATGTAGAGCATTGGCATGGCGCAACGCCTGAAAGCAACGTAACTTATTTGGCAAGTTCGCCAGCGCACAAAGGCAAAACAATTTGGTTAGAAAAATTGACCGAAGAAGATTATTTAGGAAAAAACGTTACGAAAACAACGCCTCGCAACAAAGAACAAGAAATTCTCCGACTTTCTAAAACGAAATGGCGATTAATGGCAGAGCGAAAAGTAGATAGCTTATCTATGTTTTTTGATGAAAAAGCAATGTTTGTTCACATGGGTGCAAACATGAACAAAGAGCAAGAACTCGGCGTTATCAAAGGAGCTATGATACAGTACAAACACGCTGAAATTCAAGAAACTTCTATTCGTTTTAGTGATAATATTGCGATTGTTTTAGATAAAATAAAATTGACCGCTATTGTTGGTCTTAACGAAGTTGTTAATCCCTTTACTGTAACAGAAGTATATATGGAAAAAGAAGGAAAATGGATTTTATGCTCGCTTTCTTTTACAAAATTACTTACGCCACCTTAAAAATTAACTAAAAAAGTAATTAAAAAAAATGATACGACCACTCTCAAATGAGTATGCGCCACATTACGGAAAATACATTGATTTGGTACAAGAAGGCGATTTTTTAAGTCGCTTAGATGAAAACACAAGTGAAACATTTGATTTTTTCAAAAATATAGCTATTTCTAAGCATGAATATTTTTATGCAGAAGGCAAATGGACTATAAAAGACGTATTATTACATATCATTGATACAGAACGTGGCTTTTCTTATCGTGCAATTATGTGTGTAAGAGGCGACGATGAGACACCACTTTTTGGTATGAGTGAAAACCTTTTTGCTGCTAATGCTGATACAAGTATTCGCACGATGGAAAATCTCTTAGAAGAGTTTTTAGCCGTAAGACAAAGTTTTAGATTGATTTTTTCTACTAATCCAGAAGAAAAATTCGCACTTTGGGGAAATAATACTGGACATAAAATTACAGCTCGTGCCTTAGGCTATTTGGGCATTGGTCATACGTTACATCATACTAATATCGTAAAAGAAAGGTATTTGTAAAACTGTACTTAAAAAATTACTATTCTATTTAAAGATTAAATAAACTTCATGTAGAATAGCAACTTTTTATTTTTATTTCAAAAGAAAATATCATCTGAGTAAAATAATTTGTGATAATTTATCAAAAATAAACTTAATCTACTCTACTTTTGCATTTTTAATTAATC